>DASYAQ010000178.1:0-14757 GCA_036501225.1 Caulobacteraceae bacterium
GGCGATCTTGCCGCCGAGCGCGAAGGCGGCGCGGATCAGGTCGGTATAGTTGAGCGGATTGCGCTCCTGGTCCTCCAGGATCGGCTTTTTCGCGCCGTACTTGTCGCGGGCGTCGATCAGGGCGTCGAATATCGCCCGGTCGCCGGCCAGCGGATCATAGGCCCGCGGCATGGCATCCTCCCAAGAGCCCTTGGCGGGCCTTCCCTGGCCTTTAGGCTATCGCCCGAGGCTCGGATTGAAAAGGGATGTCGCCGGCAGCCGAGCTTCGATGGCCGCGACCTCGGCCGCGTACACGTCCGTTGTGGGTTCGATGCGGCAATTGGGCATGAGGCGACAGAACCGCTCGGCTGCCGGGTCCGGCCGGCCGGTCTCGAGAATCAGAATAGGCAGGGTGATGCGCCGCCAGTCGCCCGACTGCAGCTGGCCGACCAGATCGTCGAAGGCGGCGATCCAGGCGTAGCTCGGGCCACCCATGCGCAGGTCGGGATTGGCCGTCTGCCAGGCGTGGCGCACCGTATCCCGGTCGACCCCGTCGCGCCGCCAGGGCGCTTGCCCCGGCGCGCGCGCGGCCCCGAAGCCCAGCCGCGTCATCCAGCGCGCCTTGCCGGGGTCGACGGGCGGTCCAGGCGGCCAGAAGCGCGGATCGGTCAGGATCAGGCCGGCGACGCCCGGCAGCCCTTCCTGCGCCGCGCCCAGCGCCACGGGCGCGGCCGTCCCGTCGGCGATCACGACCAGCGGCTCGGCTGGCGTTGGCGCGGTCGCGGTGGCGACCATCTGGCGGATCGACCCGACATCGCCATCGAAGCCGCGCACATAGCCGAGATCGCGCGGGGTCACGTACCGGCCGGAACCGCCCTGGCCCTGGCCTTCCAGCGCCCAGACCACATAGCCGCGGACGGTGAAATCGTTCGCCGCGGCAAAGGACTCCTCGGCGACGCCGCCATAGCCGGGCAGGATCAGCACCTGGGCGCGGGCGATGTCGCTTGCCGGCGCCACGCCATAGCGCTGTGGCGGGTCATGGCGGATCTGGATCAGCCCCCAGGCCCAACCGGCCGGCGGCCAGCCGCTCTGGGCCAGGCCGGGCGGCAGGCGGCTGTCGGTGAAGGGCGCGCGTTCGTCGCCGCGCCTGCAGCCCGTCAGCAGCAGGATCAGGACCAGGGCGGCGGCGCGGCGAAGCATGGCCGCCAGTCTTCGCGGGCGCGAAGCTTGGCCGCAAGCGGCTTCAGCCTGGCGCCTCAGGCCACCGAGGCCAGGAAAGCCTCGATCTGGCGTTCGCCGCTCAGGTGGACCACCGGAACGTCCGGCGCAATGGCCTGGCGCGCCGCCTCCATGCGCGGACGCCTGATGCGGTCAAAGCTCCAGGTATCGGCGAGAAATTCCGGCAGGGTTTTGTCGAACAGGCCTTCCTCGCAGCCATAGGGCAGATCGGCGCGCGGGCGGGCCAGCGCGCTGCGTACGATGACGCGCCGCAGGCAGGTCAGGCGCGAGGTGTCCAACCAAATGATCTGGTCAGCGCGGGGCAGGCGCAGATCGAAGGTGCGCGTGATGTAGTTTCCGTCGCTGACCCAGCCGTCGCCGGCGATGGCGGCGCTGACCCGGGCGCGGAAGGCGTCGTTGTCCGGCTTGGTCCAGCCCGGCTCCCAGAACAGCACGTCCAGATGGATGACGGGCAGGCGCAACCGCTCGCCCAGACGCCGCGCCAGGGTCGACTTGCCGCTGCCGGCGTTGCCGAAGATGACGATGCGCCGCATCGGCCCCGCATGGCCCGAAGACCGGCCTACGGTCAAGGCTCAGCCTTTGTCTTCAGAGCGACTTGAGGAAATTCAGCAGCGTTTCGTTGAACACCGCCGGGTTCTCAATTTGCGGCTCATGCCAGGCTCGCGGGATCTCCGCGTATTGCGCGCCGGGTATCGTGGCTGCCAGATCATCGGAGACCGCCTTCAGGTACGGCGCCTCGTTCTGGCAGCAGATCACCAGCGTCCTAAGGTCGAGGCACGCCAGATCAGGCAGCGTCTTGTGGCGATCGCTGAGTGCTCGGTCGCCATAGAGGTAGCCTTCCGGAGAGGTCAGACAAAAGCGCGCCTTGCGCCACGCCCGCACCTCCGGCGTGAGGGCCTTGGCGTCGGCCCAGCCGCCGGCTTCCTGGTGCAGGTCCCAGACCGCCTCCATGCCCCTTTCGAGGCCCGTCTCGAACTCCCTGGCGACGAACGCCGCATGCTCGGGACCGCGTGCAGGCAACTGGCGCAGATCGCCGGCGCTGTCGACCAGCACCATCGCTTTGACGTCGGCTGGATGCCGCAGCGCGTATTCCTGGGCGATCGCGCCGCCCATTGAATTACCGACGATGACGGCCGGCGCGCAGCCCAGCGCGCTCGCCAGCGCGTGCAGGAGGTCGGCGACGCGCCGCATGTCATAGGCGGCCGGATGCTTGGGCGCCGCCGAGCGGCCGTGACCGGGGCAGTCCGGCGACAGCACGCGCCATCCAGCGGCGGCCAGCACGTTGGTGGTGGCGAACCAGTCGCGCGCATTGGCGGTCAGGCCGTGGATGAGCATGATCGGCCGCCCATCGGCCGGGCCCGCCGTGTAGTAGGCGAGATCGACGCCGTCGATGGTACGCATCTCCATCAGTGCGGTTCGTCAGGTCACGCCGGCCGGCTCGCCACGGCCGGCGAAGTGCAGGATGTTGCCGTCGGGGTCCTCGACGATGAAGGACCAGGCGCCCCAGCTCTCCCGCCTGAGCGGTTGATGGAAGCGCACGCCGGCGGCCTCGTATTGGAGGTAGAGCGGCTTGGCGCGGTCGAGCGCGATCGACACGGACAGCATCTCGTCGGTCCTGAACGGCTTCAGCGCCTCGAACAGCGGCGGGTCGGCGTGCTTCAGCGCCAGCCGCACGCCGTCGCGCATCACCTGGGCGTAATAGGGTGGCTCGCCATAGGCGAACTCGGTCCTGAAGCCGAGGTGATCGCCGTAGAAGGCCAGCGCGGCGCGCAGGTCGCGGACGAAGATGAAGGGCAGGGCGTATTCCACCTGCACCGGGGCCTCCGCGGCGTCCTTGGCCGGGCTGGCGTCGGCCTTGGCCGCCAGACCGGCGCTCAGCGCCTTCCAGCTGTCGTAACCGTGCCGCCGGGCCAACAGGGTCTGGGCGTCGGTCAGCTTGAACTCGCGCTCGAAGACTTGCCGGTCGGTCAGGCCCTGGAATTCGGGCAGGGCGTTGCGGATGTCGGTGGCGACGGTCCAGCGTCGTTCATGATGCCAGCGCAGAATCTGCTTGGCCTGTTTCTTGAGGTTTTCGATGTTGCTCATTTGGGCGCGCCTGAAGGGTTGGAAGATGATGTAGGCGGGCATCGCCCATTCGGCGTTCCAAGCCGGTGCGCCCTACAGCAGCGACGTCGAAAATGATCCCAGCTGTCCGGGGCTGTCAAGCTGGCGGCACTATTGTTAAACTGAATGGTTGACCATCTATCGGCCGACGCATACGTTCAACTGAATGGTTGAGCTAAACGCCCTCGACACCGTCTTCCACGCCGTGGCCGATCCGACCCGGCGGGCGATGCTGCGCAGCCTGGCGGGCGGGGAGCGCAACATTGGCCAGCTCGCCCGGCCGTTCGCCATGTCGTTCGCCGCCGCCTCCAAGCATGTGAAGGTGCTCGAGGGCGCCGGCCTGGTGCGCCGCCATGTGCGCGGCCGCGAGCACCTTTGCCGCATCGAAGCCCGCCCGCTGGCCGCCGCCGATAAGTGGCTGCGCGACTTCGAGGGCTTCTGGAACGAGCAACTGGATGGACTGGACGCCTTGCTCCGCGAGGAGGACCAGGCCGCCGGCCGCGACACGCGAGGAGAAACGCCATGACCGAGACCCTGGAGACCCTGCGCATCACCCGCCGCTTCGACGCCGCGCCCGAGCGGGTATTCGACGCCTGGATCGATCCGGCCCGCGCCGGCCTCTGGCTGTTCACCTCGCCGACCAGCGAGCGGCACTCGACCGACCTGGACGTCCGCGTCGGCGGCACATGGTCGATCACCGACCGGCGCGACGGCGTCGATTACACCGCGCTCGGCGAATATCTGGAGATCGACCGGCCGCGCCGCCTGGTCTTCACCTTCGGCATGCCGCAGTTCTCGCCGCTGTCGTGCAATGTCACCGTCGAGATCGCCACGGACGGCGACGGCTGCATCCTCACCCTGTCCCAGGACCGCATGGCCCCGGACGCCCTGGAGCCGACCAAGGCCGGGTGGTCGGAGATGTTCGACGTCTTGGCGGCCGAATTGCGCGATTGACCTCCCGATGACGGAAACCCGCGGCTAGGGCGCATTCGCCGGCCCCGCGCTTGATCGCGGGCCCGCAAAGGCCGATCTAGCGTGCATGACCACGGTCATCGATTCACGCGCCCTGCGGCATCCGGAAAAGCGCGAGCGACCGGAGACGCCGCTGCTGCGCAAGCCGCCCTGGTTGCGGGTGCGCGCGCCGGGCTCGGCCGGCTATGTCGCCACCCGCGCCATCGTCAAGGAAAACGGCCTGGTCACGGTCTGTGAGGAGGCCGGCTGCCCGAACATCGGCGAATGCTGGTCGGTCGGCCACGCGACCATGATGATCATGGGCGAGGTCTGCACGCGGGCCTGCGCCTTCTGCAATGTCGCCACCGGCCTGCCGGGGCCGCTCGACCCCTCCGAGCCCGAGCGCGTCGCCCGCGCGGTCAGCCAGATGGGCCTCAAGCACGTGGTCATCACCTCGGTCGATCGCGACGACCTGGCCGACGGCGGCGCCGCGCACTTCGCCGCGGTCATCCGCGCCATCCGGGCGGCCGCGCCCGCCACCACCATCGAGGTGCTGACCCCCGACTTCCTGCGCAAGGGCGAGGCGGCCGATCTGGTGATCGAGGCCCGGCCCGACGTGTTCAACCACAATCTGGAGACCGTGCCGCGGCTCTATCTGTCGATTCGGCCGGGCGCGCGCTACTACCAGTCGCTGCGCCTGCTCGAGCGGGTGAAGACGCGCGACCCTTCGATGTTCACCAAGTCCGGCCTAATGGTCGGGCTGGGCGAGGCCAAGACCGAGGTGATGCAGGTGATGGACGACATGCGCGTCGCCGGTGTCGATTTCCTGACCATCGGCCAGTACCTGCAGCCCAGCCGCCGCCACGCCGCGGTCGAGCGCTTCGTCGCGCCGGAGGAGTTCGCCGGCTATGAGGCCATCGCGCGCGCCAAGGGCTTCCTGATGGTCTCGGCCAGCCCGCTGACCCGCTCATCGCACCACGCCGGCGAGGACTTCGCCAGGCTCAGGGCCGCGCGCGATGCGGCCAGCGTGCGGCCTTAGTCCAGTTGGCGCAATCCGAAGGGCTATATAATCCGCGGTGTTTGGGTTGAGACACCGTCTCACCCGCGAGCTACCCTATGCGCCCGATCAGCTGTTCAGCCTGGTCGGCGATGTGCAGGCCTATCCGCTGTTCGTGCCGTGGATCACCAGCATGCGGGTGTGGAACCCACGCGAGGAGGCGGAGGGCGTCGACAGCGTCGAGGCCGAGGCCAGCGTCGGCTTCGCCTTCCTGACCGAGCGATTTTCGACGCGCGTGCGCCGCGACGCCAACAGCCGCGAAATCGCCGTCAGCCTGATCCGGGGGCCGTTCCGCCGCCTCGACAATCGCTGGCGGTTCTCACCCCATCCTTCTGGAACCCTGGTGGAATTCAGCATCGACTTCGAATTCAAGTCGCGGCTGCTGGAGGCCCTGCTGGCGGCGAACCTCAGCCGTGCGGTCGAGCGGCTGATCGGCTGTTTCGAGGATCGGGCGAAGGCGCTGTACGGCAACTAAAAACCGTCATCCCGCTGGAGCGGCGAAGGGGGAGTGGTCGCTACGCGCCCTTCCGCGCCACCAACTGCCAGAACAGGCCCGTTCGCAGATAGGGCTCGCAGTCGCAGACGGCGAGCTCCAGGCGCAACAGGTCGGCGAAGAAGGCGGGGTCGGCCTTGGGCGCAGAGTCGGGCAAGAGGTCGTTGATGATGCGGCCGCCGAAGCGGGCGATCGGCGCTGAGCCGGCGCACTGCAGGGCGTCGATGGCGGTCTCGGCGTCGATGCGGCGTACGGCGTGGTCGAAGGTCAGGGTGCGGTTGGTCTCGGCGTCCAAGAGCGCGAAGGCCGCCGCCGGATCGACGCCGCGCGCCGCCTTGGCCAGCACCTCGCCCGGCCGGTTCGGGGCGATGAGCGATATGTAACCGCCAGGCCTCACCGCGGCCAGAAGCTGGCCCAGCGGACCGCCCAGGTCGTCGAGGTACTGCAGGACGAAGTGGCAGAGGACGAGGTCGAAGCCCGGCAGATCCAGGTCGGCGATCGAATCGATGTCGCCCTGAAGACCGGCAATGCGGTCGCCGACCCCCGCCGCGACGGCGTCTTCGGCCAGCTTGTCCAGCATCGGCGCGGAGGGATCGAGCACGGTGAGGCTGTGGCCGGCGAGGGCGAGCGGCAGGGCGTCGCCGCCGTCGCCGCCGCCGACGTCGAGGATGCGCCAGGCGCCGCCGCCCAGCCGCTCGATCGTCGTGTTCAGCGTGTGGGCGACGATCAGGAAGCGCAGCCGGCTCCAGGGCGTCGCCCGATAGGCGCGCCATTGCGCCATGTGCTGATCGAAGACCTCCCGGGCGGCGTCGGCCATGGCGGTCAGCGCATCCTGTCGCGCAGCATTTCCAGGGCGATCTGCGTGGCGGCCAGTTGGATCTCCTCGCGGCCGAGATCGCTGTCGAAACGCTCGACCCGGTGCATCACCGACTGGTTGGCCCGGCAGGTGGCGAAGTGGACCAGGCCGACCGGCTTCATCTCGGTGCCGCCGGTCGGGCCGGCGACGCCGGTGATCGCCACGCTGACATGGGCGTTGGAATTCTCCAGCGCGCCCTCGGCCATCATCCGCGCCACCGGCTCGGAGACCGCGCCATAGTCGGCGATCAGGTCGCCGGCTATGCCCAAGAGCTCCTGCTTGGCGCGGTTGGAATAGGTGATCAGCCCGCGGTCGAAGACGTCGGACGAGCCGGAGACCGCGGTGATCGCCGCGGAGACCAGCCCGCCGGTGCAGCTCTCGGCCGTGACGATGCGCAGGGAGCGCTCGCGCGCCTCGTCCACCAGGAGCCGCGCGTTGGTTTCAATCTCGAGTGAGAACATGCCTGACCCTACCTATGTGCGCCGAGAACCAACATTCGCCGGCGCCCGTCAAGCCGGGACTTGCACCACGGCCAGGGCCTGGGCCGCCAGACCCTCTTCGCGGCCGGTGAATCCCATGGTTTCGGTGGTGGTCGCCTTGACGCTGATCCGGTCGATCGGCAGGTCGAGCAGCTCGGCCAGCCGCTGGCGCATGGCCTGACGGTGCGGACTGAGCTTGGGCCGCTCGCAGATCAGGGTGACGTCCACATTGACCAGCCGGCCGCCGCGCTGATGCAGCAGCTCCATCGCGTGGCGCATGAAGACGCCGGAGTCCGCGCCGCTCCAGCGGGGGTCGGACGGGGGGAAGTGCTCGCCGATGTCGCCGTCGCCGATGGCGCCCAAAAGGGCGTCGGTGAGGGCGTGCAGGCCGGCGTCGGCGTCGGAATGGCCGATCAGGCCGCGGTCGTGGCCGATCCGGACCCCGCAGAGGGTGACGCCGTCGCCAGGACCGAAGCGGTGGGCGTCGAAACCCTGGCCGACGCGGGTGACGCTCGTCGGCTGGGCCAGGAGCTCGGCCATGGCGAAGTCCTCCGGATAGGTCAGCTTCATCAGCCTGGGATCGCCGGCGACCAGCACGACCCGGCCGCCGGCGCGTTCGACCACCTGGGCGTCGTCGGTGGGTTCGCCGGCGTCGGCCGGCCAGGCGGCATAGGCGCGGCGCAAGACGCCCAGGCGGAAGGCCTGCGGCGTCTGGGCGCGGTGCAGCCCCTCGCGCGGTGCGGTGATGGTCGCGCCGGCGGCGTCGGTCCGCTTCAGCGTGTCGGAGACGGGCAGGGCGGGGATGGCGCCGTCGGCCCCATCCAGGGCGTCGAGCAGCGCGCTGACGTGGCTTTCGGCGACGAAGGGGCGGGCCGCGTCGTGGATCAGGACCGCCTGATCGTCCGGCTGGCCGTGCAGGGCCGCCAGGCCGTTCTGCACCGAAAGCGCGCGCACCGCGCCGCCGGCGACCGTCGCCCAGCCGTCGAGGCCGGCCAGCGCGGCGGCGGCGTTCGCCTCGTCGCCCTCGGCGATGACCACCACGACCGGAGCCGCGCCCAGGCTCAGCAACGACTCGACCGACCAGCGCACGACGGCGCGGCCGGCCACCCGCCGCCACGGCTTGCGAGGCCCTTCACCGGCCCGCGAACTCGCCCCCGCCGCCACGATTACCGCTGAGAAATACATTGGCGTTTGTTTCGGCGCGGACGGCGTCGATGTCCAGACTGGACGGCAAGGCATTTCCTGCCTAAAAGTTCATCTGGTGGGGTGATCAAAAAATGTGCATTCGTGAGACGGTCGGGACGGCATGAACCTGAGAGCCCAACCGCATGTGACCATGACCACGACTGAGACCCTGGCCGCCGCGGCCTTCCAGTTCGCTCCCGACCCGGCCTTCATCCTGTCCGCCGAGGGCGCGATCGTCGCGGCGAACGACGCGGCCGAGGGGCTGTTCGGCCAGGGCCTGGCCCTGCTCAGCCGCGGCCGCTTCAAGGACGCCCTGCCGGCCGGCTCGCCGCTGGTCGGCCTGCTGGCCCGCGCGGCGACGGAAGATGCGCAGGTGCGCGAGCACGGCCTCGACATCGCGCTGTTCGGCCATCCGCCGTTCGAGGCCGACGGGGCCGCCGCGCCGCTCGGCGACGGCGCCATGCTGCTGACCCTGCAGGTGCGCGGCGGCGCGCTCGGCATCGATCGCGGCGTCGAGGGTCCGGGCCTGCGTTCGGTGATCGGGCTCGGCCGCATGCTGGCCCACGAAATCAAGAATCCCCTTGCCGGCATTAGGGGTGCGGCCCAGTTGCTGAAGTCCGGCGTCAAGGCCGAGGACGCTTCGCTGGCCCAGCTGATCGTCGACGAGACCGAACGCATCCGTCGGCTGGTCGACAGAATGGAAGCCTTTTCCGACGACGTCGCCCCGGCCCGGGAACCGGTCAATATCCACCGGGTGCTGGATCGGGTCCGGGCGCTGGCCGCCAACGGCGTCGCCGACGGACTGGAGCTGCGCGAGTCCTTCGACCCCTCGCTGCCGGCCGCCCTCGGCGACGAGGACATGCTGATCCAGGTCTTTCTGAACTTGGTCAAGAACGCCGCCGAGGCCGCCCATGCGCGCGGCGACGGGCGCGGCGAGGTGGTGATCTCGACCGCCTTTCGTCACGGCGTGCGGGTGCGCGACGCCAAGGGCGAGGGCCTGCGCGCCGCGCCGCTGGAGGTGCGAATCCAGGACAACGGCCCCGGCGTCGCGCCGCGCCTGCGCGAGCATCTGTTCGAGCCGTTTGTCACCTCGAAAAGCTTCGGGGCCGGGCTTGGCCTCGCGCTTGTCTCAAAACTGATCGTGGCTCACGGCGGGCTGATCGATTTCGAGTCAGAGCCCGGCAGAACCGTCTTTCGGGTTCTGCTGCCAATCGAAACCCCCTCATCGAGCGCTTAAGGCGACAAGTATGACGGTTCAGCACAAGATCCTCATCGCCGACGACGACGCCTCGATCCGCCTCGTGCTCAGCCAGGCCTTCGGCCGATTGGGCTATCAGGTCCGCGCCACCGGCAACGCCACCACCCTGCTGAAATGGGTCTCGGAAGGCGAGGGCGACCTGGTCATCACCGACGTGGTCATGCCCGACGAGAACGTCTTCGACGTGCTGCCGCGCATCCGCAAACAGCGGCCGAAGCTGCCGGTGATCGTGATGAGCGCGCAAAACACCTTGCTCACCGCGGTCAACGCCGCCGAGGTCGGGGCGTTCGAGTATGTCGCCAAGCCGTTCGACCTGGACGACATGACCGCCGCCGCCAAGCGCGCCCTGGCCCGGCCGGCCGATGCGGAAGCGACCAAGGCGCAGGCGCGGGCCATGCGCGACGAGCGCCTGCCGCTGATCGGCCGCTCGGCGCCGATGCAGGAGGTCTATCGCACCATCGCGCGGCTGGTCAGCGCCGACCTGACCGTGCTGATCACCGGCGAATCGGGGGCCGGCAAGGAGTTGGTGGCGCGCGCCCTGCACGACCTCGGCCCCCGCCGCGATGGCCGCTTCGCGGTCATCAACCTGGCCGCCGTGCCGCGCGAGCGGGTCGAGACCGAGCTGTTCGGCAAGGGCGAGGGCGATGTCGGCAAGCTGATCGAGGCCGACGGCGGCACGCTCTTCCTCGACGAAATCGGCGACATGCCGCTCGACGCCCAGACCAGGCTCTCCCGCGTCATCGACGGCTCGGAGGCGGCGATCAATCCGCGCACCGGCCGGCGGCCGAACGTGCGGGTGATCGCCGCGACCAACCGCGACCTGCGCGCGCTGATCCAGCAGGGCCTGTTCCGCGAGGACCTGTATTTCCGCCTGAACGTGGCCCGCGTGCGCATCCCGCCGTTGCGGGAGCGCACCGAGGACATTCCAGACCTGGCGCGCTCCTTCCTGCTGCGCGCCCATCGCGAAGGTCTTTCAGCGAAAGCGATCGACGCCGCGGCGCTGGAGCGGCTGAAGGCCTATGACTGGCCGGGCAATGTGCGCGAGCTGGAGAATCTGATCCGGCGCATCTGCGCCCTCTATGCCGAGGACCTGATCACCGCCCGCATCGTCGAGCGCGAGTTGCAGGACCAGAACCCGGCGCCGCCGGAGCCCAATGGGCCGGTCACCCTGTCCAGCCTGGTCGAGCGGCACCTGGCCGGCTATTTCGCCGACCAGCCCGACGGAACCCCGCCGGCCGGCCTCTACGACCGCATCCTGCACGAGATCGAACGGCCGCTGATCCGGCTGACGCTCACGGCCACGCGCGGCAACCAGGTGCGGGCCGCCGAGATCCTCGGCCTCAACCGCAACACCCTGCGCAAGAAGATCCAGGACCTGGGTGTGGAGATGAGTCGCGGCAAACGGTGATGTTTTCGCAACATAGCTGTTGAAATCAGGGCACAGTCCCTCGTAGCTTGCGCGGCATGGCCGCCGACGCGTCGCTCCCGCCGCACAGCCCACCGCGCCGACCGGGTCTGGCGTGGCGCGACCGCCTGCGCCCGGGATCGCTGCTGGGCCTGGGCTTCGCCCTGGCCGCCTCGCTGGTCGGCGTCGCGGTGTGGATGGCCTCTTCGGCGCCGGTGACGGGACCGGTCGGCCCGCCCAGCCGCGCCATCCTGATCGTGCTCGGCCTGAACCTGATCCTGATCGGCGCCCTGGCCGTCGCCACCGTCCGCGGGGTCTTCAGCCTGATCGCCGCGCAGCGCGCCGACGCCAGCGCCAGGCTGCACCTGCGCTTCGTCGCCATCTTCGCCACCGCCGCGGTGGCGCCGGCCATCGTCGTGGCCCTGGTCTTCGGCGTCCTGGTCAACCAGAGCGTCGACAGCTGGTTCAGCCATCGGGTCTCGAACGTGGTCGAGAAATCGGCCAGCGTGGCCCGGTCCTATCTGCGCTCGCAGAACCAGTCGATCAGCGAAAACGTCGCCGGCATGGCCGACGGCCTCAACCAGTCCGCCGCCGCCCTGCAGCAGCGACCGCTGGAATTCAGCCACCTGCTGGCCCTGCAGGCCTCGCTCAGCGACTTTTCCGCCGCCTATCTGATCGACCGCGACGGCCGCATCCTTGCGCGCGCCGAGTCCAACGCCTCGCCACCCTATCTGGCCCCGCCGCCATCGGCCTTCCGCATCGCCGACACCGGCGACGTCGATGCGCCGGTGTTCAACTCCACCGATCTGATCCGGGCCATCTATCGGCTGAAGGGTTTCAAGGATGCGTATCTCTATGTAGCCCGCCCGGTCGAGCACGGCATCCTGACCAATCTGAGCGAAGCCTCGGGCTCGCTGGCCGCCTACCGCGAGACCGCCGCCAACCGCGGCCGCATCGAGGCGGCGCTCGAACTCTCCTATCTGGAGACGGTCTTTTTGCTGGTGGTCGGCGCCATCTGGGTCGGCATGGCCGCGGCCAACAGCATTTCCGGCCCGGTCGCGCGGCTGATCCAGGCGGCCGACCGCATCGCCGGCGGCGACCTGACCGCGCGCGTGACGGTCGGACGCGGCCCTGAGGAGCTGGGCGATCTTGCCCGCTCGTTCAACCGGATGACCGGCGATCTTCAGACCCAGCAGGCGGAACTGCGCCAGGCGGGGACCGAGGCCGAGACGCGCCGCCAGTTCATCGACTCGGTGCTGTCCGGGGTCAGCGCCGGGGTGATCAGCCTCGACGCCGAGGGCCGCATCTCCACCGCCAACCGCCAGGCGCTTGTGCTGCTCGGCCTGCCGGTCGACGGCGCCCAGGGCCAGCCCCTGGCCGACGCCGCGCCGGAGTTCGTCGACGTGGTGGCCGAGGCGGGCGGCTATGGCGGCGACGCCGAGGCCGAGGTGGACGTGGTCCGCGATCGCGACACGCGCCGCCTCAGGGTGCGGGCCTCAGGCCATGCCGACGGCGGCCTGGTCCTGACTTTCGACGACATCACCCGCCTGGTCACCGCCCAGCGCAACGCCGCCTGGCGCGACGTCGCGCGGCGCATCGCCCACGAGATCAAGAACCCGCTGACGCCGATCCAGCTCTCGGCCGAGCGCCTGCGGCGCAAGTACCGCAAGGAGATCACCACCGATCTCGACACCTTCGACCGCTGCACGGACACCATCATCCGCCAGGTCGCCGGCATCGGCCGGATGGTCGACGAGTTCTCGGCCTTTGCGCGCATGCCTTCACCCAGGTTCGAACGGGTCGACGTGGCCGAACTGCTGCGCGAGGCGGTCTTCGCCCAACGGGTGGTCGATGCCGACACCGAGATCGACCTCACCGAATGCCTGACCGAGGCGCCGGCGCTCTGCGACGAGCGGATGGTCGGTCAGGCGCTGACCAATGTGCTGAAGAACGCCGGCGAGGCGATCATGGCGCGGCGGCTGGCCGAGCCGGGCCTGAAGGGCCGCATCCACGTCAAGCTGGTCGCCGACGGCGACGATCTCAGCTTCGAGGTCGAGGACAACGGTGTCGGCCTGCCCGCCAAGGACCGCGACCGGCTGATCGAGCCCTATGTGACCACGCGCGAGAAGGGCACGGGCCTCGGCCTCGCCATCGTGACCCGGATCATGGAGGACCATGGCGGCGCGCTGAAGCTGTTCGACGCCGCCGAGCGTCCCGGCGCCCGCGCCGTGCTGAACCTGCCTCGCCTGAAGGCGGCCGAACCGGCCGCTTCGATAGAAACCGCTGCGGAGTAACACCCCCATGGCCGCCGACATCCTGGTCGTCGACGACGAAGCCGATATCCGCGAACTGGTCGCGGGCATCCTGGCCGACGAAGGCTATGGCGTGCGCACCGCGGCGGACTCCGAGTCCGCCCTGGCCAGCCTCGGCGCGCGCAAACCGGCGCTGCTGGTGCTCGACATCTGGATGCAGGGCGGCGGCATGGATGGGCTGGAGCTGCTCGACCTGGTCAAGTCGCTGGACCCCGACCTGCCGGTGATCATGATCTCCGGCCACGGCAACATCGAAACCGCGGTCAGCGCCATCAAGCGCGGCGCCTACGACTTCCTGGAAAAGCCGTTCAAGTCCGACCGGCTGCTGCTGGTGGTCGAGCGGGCCCTGGAACAGGCGCAGCTGAAGCGGGAAAACCGCCGCCTGCGCCAGCAGACCTTCGTGCCGGACACCTTTCTCGGCCGCTCCGCCGCCGCCCAACAGGTGCGCCAGCTGATCGGCAAGCTCGGCCCCGCCAACAGCCGGCTTTTGATCTCCGGACCGCCGGGCTCGGGCAAGGAGCTGGTGGCGCGGCTGATCCACGCCGCCAGCCCGCGCGCCAAGGGCGAGTTCATCGGCATCGGCGCCGCCGGCATGACCCCGGACCGGATGGACCTGGAACTGTTCGGCGAGGAAGGCGAGGGCGGCAGGCCGCGCAAGATCGGCGTCTTCGAGCGCGCTCACGGCGGGGCGCTCTACCTGCAGGAAGTCGCCGACATGCCGCGCGAGACCCAGGGCCGCATCCTGCGGGTGCTGGTCGAGCAGCGGTTTCGCCGCGTCGGCGGCGACCAGGAGGTGCAGGTCGACGTCCGCGTCATGTCGTCGACTTCGCGCGACCTGCGCGAGGAGATCGCCGCCGGCCGCTTCCGCGAGGACCTCTATCACCGGCTGAACGTGGTGCCGGTGCATGTGCCGGGTCTCGCCGAGCGGCGCGAGGACATCGCCGAGCTGGTGGACTATTTCATCGAGCGCATCGCCGAGGCCACCGGCCTGGCGCGGCGCAGGCTGAGCGACGACGCCATCGCCACCCTGCAGGTGCACGGCTGGCCCGGCAACGTCCAGCAGCTGCGCAACAATGTCGAGCGCATGCTGATCCTGGCCGCCGGCGACCCCGCCGAGCCGATCACCGCCGAGATGCTGCCGGCCGAGGTGGCCGCCGCCGGTCAGGTCGGCCAGATCGGCTCGGAGCGCATCCTGGCCCGGCCGCTGCGCGACGCGCGCGAGGTGTTCGAGCGGGAATATCTCAACGCCCAGATCGTCCGTTTCGGCGGCAATATCTCGCGCACCGCCAGCTTCATCGGCATGGAGCGCTCGGCCCTGCACCGCAAGCTGAAGTCGCTGGGCGTGGCCCCGGCCAGGCTGGAAGAGGACGAAGACGCCTGATGGGGCGCATCGCCTATGTCAACGGCCGCTACCAGCCGCATGGGCTGGCCGTGGTCCAT
>DASYAQ010000179.1:0-5655 GCA_036501225.1 Caulobacteraceae bacterium
GCCTGCTGTTCGGCCTGGCGCAGGGCGGCGGCGGCGCGATCGGACGGGCGCGCCCAGGCGGTCAGCCGCCGCCATAGGCCTGGCCGCGACCCGGTGCTGTCTTTGCTCGCCATCTTTCGCCGACTCATGGGTGTCCCGCAGCGTCTTTTTCGAACTCTCCGGGCGAGGACGCCGCACGCCGGTTAACCTCGCCTTAGCGATGAGACGAAATCGCCGTTTCCTTGCTGGGAAAGCGCTTGGGCGCCTCCGCGCTGGGCAGGCGGCGCCTTCCGTCGGGCAGGATTTGGCTCAGGCCAGCGCCGCGGCGACCTCGAAATCGGCTTCGGTCCTGGCGCGAAGTTCGGCCAGATCGACCCCGTCCGCCAGCTCCAGCAACCGCGCCCCGCCGGCCTTGCGATCGATCTCGAACACGGCCAGATCGGTGACCAGCAGGTCGACGACCCCGGCCCCGGTGAGCGGCAGGCCGCATCTGTGCAGGAACTTCGCCCCGCCCGCCTTCTCGCAGTGCTCCATGACCACCACCACCCGCTTGACCCCGGCGACCAGGTCCATGGCCCCGCCCATGCCCTTGACCATCTTGCCGGGCACCATCCAGTTGGCCAGGTCGCCGGTCTCAGACACCTGCATGCCGCCCAGGATGGACAGGTCGATATGGCCGCCGCGGATCATGGCGAACGAGTCGGCCGAGCTGAAATAGCTCGATTGGGCCAGCTCGGTGATGGTCTGCTTGCCGGCGTTGATCAGGTCCGGATCGGCCTCGCCCTCGTACGGAAAGGGGCCCATGCCCAGCATGCCGTTCTCGCTCTGCAGCGTCACATGCATGCCGTCGGGGATATAGTTGGCGACCAGGGTCGGGATGCCGATGCCCAGGTTGACGTAGAAGCCGTCGCGCAGCTCCAGCGCGGCGCGCGCCGCCATCTGCTCACGGGTCCAGGCCATGCTCAGACCTCCTCGCCGACGCCGGCGGCCGTGCGCGGCCGGGTGGTGGCCTGCTCGATGCGCTTTTCGTAGACCGCGCCCTCGAAGATGCGGTCGACATAGATGCCGGGGGTATGGATCTGGTCCGCATCCAGACCGCCGATCTCGACCAGGTGCTCGACCTCGGCCACCGTCACCTTGCCGGCCGTGGCCATGATCGGATTGAAGTTCCTGGCCGTCTTCCGATAGACGAGGTTGCCCTCGGCGTCGCCTTTCCAGGCCTTGACGATGGCGAGGTCGGCGGTCAGCCCGCGCTCCATCACATAGGCCTCGCCGTCGAATTCACGCACCTCCTTGCCCTCGGCCACCAGGGTGCCGACGCCGGTCCTGGTGAAAAAGGCGGGAATGCCGGCGCCGCCGGCGCGGATGCGCTCGGCCAGCGTGCCCTGCGGATTGAACTCAAGCTCCAGCTGGCCCGACAGGTAGAGCTCGGCGAACAGCTTGTTCTCGCCGACATAGGACGAGATCATCTTGGCGATCTGGCCGCCGGCCAGCAACACGCCCAGGCCGAAATCGTCGACCCCGCAATTGTTCGAAATCACCGTCAGCCCCTTGACCCCGGACGCGCGGATCGCAGCGATCAGGTTCTCGGGGATGCCGCACAGCCCGAAGCCGCCGGCCATGATCGTCATGTCGTCGACCAGCAGCCCGTCGAGCGCGGCCCGGGCATCGCCCGCAATCTTTCGCGCCATCGCGGCGATACCCGGTCTTGAAGTTGAAGGTGCGGCCTTAGTGGACCCGGCCGCGCAGGGTTTCCATCTCTTCTTTCAATTTGAGCTTGCGTCGCTTGAGCTCGCGAATGCGCAGGTCGTCGCCGGCGGGCCGGCTGATCTCGTCCTGGATAGCACGCTCCAGGGTTTCGTGCCTGGAGCCGAGTTCGCGAATTCTCGCTTCTATCGCCATGGATGGGCCTCCATACTGCGGGCGGGTGTCGAGTAAACACCCGGCGGCGAGTCTCGTCAGATCACAATCTTTTGCGATCGAGCGGGGCCGCGTCTGGCGCCGATTTTGTGGGCGAATACGGACGATCGCGTGGGAGCGTTGACGCTGTGAAGTCAGGCGCAAGGCTGGTGGTGGGCGTCACGGGCGCGTCGGGAGCGGCCTATGGTTTGCGGACCCTCGACGCCTGCCGCGACCTGGGCGTCGAGACGCATCTGGTCGCCACCCGCGCCGCGGCGCTGACCCTCAAGCTGGAGACCGGGCTCTCCGTCGCGGAGCTGAACGCCAGGGCCGCGGTGAGCTACAAGCTCACCGATGTCGGGGCGGCCATCGCTTCGGGTTCGTTCAGGACGCTGGGCATGATCGTGGCGCCCTGCTCGGTGCGCACCATGTCGGAGATCGCCACGGGGGTGACCTCCAGCCTCATCACCCGCGCCGCCGACGTGACGCTGAAGGAGCGCCGCCCCCTGGTGCTGATGGTGCGCGAGACGCCGTTTCACCTTGGCCATCTGCGCACCATGGTGGCGCTGGCCGAGATGGGCGCGATCATCGCCCCGCCGCTGCCGGCGCTCTACGCCAAACCGCCGTCGATCGAGGCGATGATCGACCAGTCGGTCGGCCGGGCGCTGGACCTGTTCGGCCTGGACTGGGCGGCGGTGAAGCGCTGGGGCGAGGATCTGGCCGTCGTGGCGAGCGAGGACCGTTGAGCCTCTGGGAGCGCGCCAGCCGCGCCTATGAATCGGCCGAGGTCGAGCGGCTCTGTCTGGCGTTGCAGGACGACCACGGCCAGTGCGTCTCCTACCTGCTCTGGGCGATCTGGGCCGGCGAACAGGGCCGACCCGTCGACGCCGACCCGGCCCTGCTGGCCGCCGAGTTGGCGCGGGACTGGGAGGCGAGCGTGCTTAAGCCCCTGCGCGCCGTGCGCCGGCGGCTGAAGTCGGCCGTCTCCGGCATCTCCGATTCGGCCAGGGAAGCCGCGCGCGAGCGGCTGAAGGACGAGGAGATCGCCGCCGAACGGCTCTTGCTCGACTCCCTGGAGGCCATGACGCCCGCCGCCGGCCGGCAGTCCGGCGATCTCGCGGCATACTTGAGGATGGCCCGGGCCGCCTGGCCCGCGCCCGCGCCCGACCGGTTGCTGGCCGAACTCGCCGAGGCGTTTTCGAAGACGGCGTTCTTGACTAGACTAAGGCCCGAAATGTCCTTCGAAGACGACCCGCCGATCGCCAATGACGAGGCCATTGAGGCCCGCATCGCCGAGCTGCGCCAGGCCCACCAGGACCTCGACGCCGCGATCACCGCGCTGGCGGTCAATCCCCTGCCCGATCAGCTGCAGATCGCGCGGCTGAAGAAGCAGAAACTCGCCCTGCGCGACCAGATCAGCCGGCTGGAAGACCGGCTGACCCCGGACATCATCGCCTGAGGCGCTAGCCGATCTTTTCGATCTGCCACGGCTCGACCTGGATGTGAGTCGGCTGACCGAGGAGGGTGACGGTGACCGAGAGTTGGTTGCGCGCCGAATCGACCTCCCGCACCAGCGCCTCGAAATCCGACAGCGGGCCGTCGACGACGCGCACGTGGTCGCCGGATGTGTAGCTCGCAGCCTTGCTGGACATGTCCTGCCTCCGATTGAAATGTTGAGCTTGGACGTCGGCGCGGCGACCAGAGCGGGTCGCGAGGGCCGACAGGCGTCATCAGCCCCTGGAGGGCGACAACGTGCGGAAGTTTAGCACAAGACGGTGTGGACGCGAGGCGAATCTGTAATTGGGGACACGTACGCATGCCCCCCGGTTCCGGCTTCTCGCGCTCAGGTCGGGGATGCGTACGTGTCCCCAATTACCATCGTCGGCTAGCCGGCCGCGGCCGCCAGGCGCTTGTGGGCGTACATGGCCGCGTCGGCCTCGGCCAGCACCTGCTCGGCGGTGGCTTCGGGCAGGATCTGGCCGACGCCATAACTGATCTTGACCGGCATCAGCCATTCGCCGCAGGCGACCGGCTCGGTCTGGACGATGGCCGCCAGGGCCGCGGCCTTGGCCAGCGCCGCGTCATGGTCGGCATGGACCAGGATGACGCCGAACTCGTCGCCGCCCAGCCGCCCGGCGATGTCGGATTCGCGCACATTGTCGGCCAGGCGGCGGGCCACCGTCTGCAGCGCCACGTCGCCGGCGGCGTGGCCGAAGCGGTCGTTCACCGCCTTGAAGCCGTCGAGGTCGAAATAGACCAGGCTGGCCGGGCCGCCATAGCGCTGGGTGAAGGCCAGAACGCGGCGCAGCTCGCGCACGAAGGCGCGGCGGTTCAACAGCGGCGTCAGCACGTCCTCGTCGGCCAGGCCCTCGGCCTCGGCCAGCCGCGCCTTCAGCCGACCGACCTCCTGGCGCAGTTCGTCGATCTCGCCGAGCAGGGTAGTGAGCGCCGCCTGGACCGCCGCCGTCAGGTCGTCGACGCCCAGGCCCAGAAAGGCCGCGCTGTCGGCGGGGCTGGCGCCGTCTTCCGGAACCACGAGTTTCGGCGCGCTGGCGCCAGGCCTGCGCCTGACGCCGGCCAGCGCATCCATGCGCACGCCCAGGAGCTTCATCGAAAGCCCGCCAATCTTCGCCGCGCCCCCAATTCCCGCGAAAACGAGAATCGCCCGAAGCAGGCGAATCCTAACGCCATCGGTTGCGAGCGCAAAGCGCGCCTCTATACTCCCGGCTTTCCCGTCCTTTTCGGAGCCGCCATGGCCGATGCAAGCGCCCCGAGCGCGCCGGTTGCGATCATCATGGGCAGCCGCTCAGACTGGCCGACCCTGCAGGCGGCGGCGGCGGTGCTCGACGAGCTCGGCGTCGCTTACGAGGAAAAGGTTGTTTCCGCCCACCGCACGCCGGACCGCATGTACGCCTTCGCGAAATCCGCCAGGGACAAGGGCTTCAAGGTGATCATCGCCGCGGCCGGCGGCGCCGCTCACCTGCCCGGCATGACCGCCTCGATGACCACGCTGCCGGTGCTGGGCGTGCCGATCGAGAGCCGGGCGCTGAAGGGCCTGGATTCGCTGCTCTCCATCAACCAGATGCCGGCGGGCATACCCGTCGGCACCCTGGCGATCGGCGAGGCGGGCGCGGCCAATGCCGGCCTGTTGGCCGCCCGCATCCTGGCCCTGTCGGATCCCGGCCTGGCCGAGCGGCTACGGGCCCGCGCCGAGGCGCTGGAGGCCTCGATCCCCGAGAGCGTGGCCGACTGACGCCATGGCTGAGTTTCCGCTGGCTCCCGGTTCGACCCTAGGCGTGCTCGGCGGCGGCCAGCTCGGCCGCATGCTGGCGCTGGCGGCTGCCAGGCTGAGCTTCGACGTGGTCATCCTGACCCCGGAGCTGGACAGCTGCGCCAGCCGGGTGGCGGCGCGCACCCTGCTCGCCGAATTCGACGACGAGCAGGCGCTGAAGGCCCTGGCCAGCGCCGCCGACGTGATCACCTTTGAATTTGAGAATGTCCCGGCCGGCGTGGTCGAGACCCTGGAGGCCCTGGGCGTCGCCGTCGCGCCCGGCGCCAAGTCGCTCGCCATCTCCCAGGACCGGGTCGAGGAAAAGATCTTCCTGAACGCCTGCCGCGCGCCGACCGTCGAGTTCGCGGCGATCGACTCGGCCGCCGATATCGCCGCCGCGCTTGACCGGCTGGGGGCCCCGGCGCTGCTGAAGACCCGCCGCGAAGGCTATGACGGCAAGGGCCAGACCTGGGTCGAGAGCCATGCCGACGCCGAGGCGGCCTTCG
>DASYAQ010000180.1:0-6432 GCA_036501225.1 Caulobacteraceae bacterium
GCCAGCATCTGGCGGGACCCGGGACCTTCGCCGACCTGGCGCGCTTGACGGACGAACAGTGGATAACGGCGCGCGAAACCATTCGCGCCGCCTCAGACCGAGACAAGGCGCAAAGGACAGTTTGAACGCCATGACAGACGATCTCGGCAGCTGACTCTTAATCAGCGGGTCGTAGGTTCGAATCCTACTGCACCCACCAGCCTTTTCAGGGACTTACGGGAAGAGGCCTGTGGCGCAGCCGTCACGGACTCTGCGAGCGTAGCCGAGTGGCCGAACGTAACCAGCGGATCCCGCCCCTCTCAGCTCCGCGAGGATTTGCAGCCCGACCCATCTTAGAATTCTTGGGGTCGGGGCGCATCGCCGATTCAATATTGCAGTGCGAGCAGGCTCCGGGATCCGGCGCCGATTCAGGAAATCCAGATGTTGTCCGGTGGCGCCCGAGCCCCTCCATCGCCATGCACGAACATCCGCTTTCCTTGCCGGGGCCGGCGGTCGGTGGCGTAAGTGTCAAGATTTGACAAAATCTCTAACATCAGCCAACAATGACCTTCGGGTTCAGCGACGGCGGCCGTCGGGACCCTAGGGGAGCGATGTCATGGCGAAACGTGGTCTGGGCGGCGGTGTCAGGACGATGCTGCTGGCCCACGGAATTCTGCTGGCTGGGGCGGGGGCGGCCTTCGCCGCTCCCGATCAGAATACAAGCGCGCCAGCCGCCGGCGCCGCCGTCAGCGAGGTGGTCGTCACGGCCACCAAGCGGGCCGTAAGTGTCGAGAAGGTGCCCTTCACCGTGACGGCGCTCGGCCAGGCGGATCTGAAGGCGCGCGGCGCCCAGACAATTGATCAGGCGATCAACTATGTGCCGGGGGTGAACTTCACCTCCAACGGCACCGGCGGCGGCGCCTACACCATCCGCGGCGTCAACACGAGCACCTACATCGCCGGCACCCAGTCGCCGGTGGCGCTCTACATCGACGACATCAACATCCTCGATCCGTTCTTCCCGAAGGTCACCCCGAACCTGCCGACTTTCGACATCAACCGGGTCGAGGTGCTGGAGGGTCCGCAAGGCACCCTCTTCGGCTCCGGCTCCCTGGGCGGCGCGATCCGGGTGATCAGCAACAAGCCCGATTCCACCCGGTTCCAGGCCGAGACCGAGGACACGGTTGAAAGCGTCGACGGCGGCGGGATCGGCTACAATTTCAACGCCATGGTCAATGTGCCGCTGATCCAGGATCGGCTGGCCCTGCGCGTTGTCGGCTATTACGACCAGGAGCCTGGCTGGGTGGACAACACCGCGCGCAAGGAAACCGACGTCAACCGCGCCATTTCGGAGGGCGGCCGGGCCGAGCTGAAATGGACCCCGACCGAGGACCTGACCATCATCGGCTCGGCGCTGTTCGGGTCCGACCGGCCGCACGATTCGCCGTTCAGCTACTACAACAACAAGCTCTACCAGTGGAACGGCCTGGTCTCGAACACCAACTACGACCGCACCAACATCTACAGCATCTCCGGGGTCTACAACCTACACTGGGCGACATTGACCTCGATCAGCACCTACTCCGACCGCCAGGAGAACATACAGGCCGACTTCAGCTTCGACGCCGGCGCGCTTCTGGGCCTGTTCGTGCCCTCGCCGGTCAATGACATCGGCCCCTCGCGCACCTTTTCGCAGGAGGTGCGGCTGGCCTCGCCGGACTCGGGCCGCTTCCGCTGGCTGATCGGCGGCATCTATATCGACAACCACCGCGATGTGCTGGAGCCGATCCCGGTGCCCGGATCTGGGGCTCTGTTCGGCGCGCCCTCCGACATCGTCTCCCTGTCCAACGAACAGGTGGAAGTCCGCGAAGAGGCGCTGTTCGGCGAGGTTTCCTACGACATCCTGCCTGAACTCACCGCCACGGCCGGCGTGCGCGCCTTTCAGGATCGGCTGATCAAGTTCCAGCAGATCGGCGGCACGTTCAATCCGCCCAGCTCCAACCACCAGAATGTCGGTGAATCCCAGGCCACGCCCAAGTTCAATCTGACCTGGCATGTGGCGCCGACCTCGCTGGTCTATGTGCAGGCCGCGGAGGGCTACCGCATTGGCCAGACCAATCCTGTGCCCGACGATCCCATCTCGCACGAGCCGATTCCGGCCGCCTCGAGCCCGGACCAGCTGTGGAACTACGAGTTGGGAGAAAAGAGTACCTTCCTCGACGGTCGCCTGCTGCTGAACGCGGCGATCTATTACATCGACTGGCGCAACATCCAGCTCAACGAATTGACCAAACCGTCAGGAATCAACTTTATCGGCAATGCGGGCGACGCGGTGATCAAGGGCCTGGAGCTGGAGGTGGACGCCAAGCCGATCCCGGCGGTGGAGATCGGCGGCTCGCTCAGCCTGAATGACGCGCGGCTGGTGACCATCAATCCGACCGTGGCGGCGACCAAGGGCGACCATCTGCCCGGCTCCGCTCCCGTGACCGTGGTGCTGTTCGCGCAATATACCCACCCGCTGGCTAACGATGCGAGCCTGTTCGTGCGCGTCGACGGCCGCTGGATCGGCAAAGAATATTCCAACCTGATGAACGCCACCTCGCTCACCTATGGCGACTATTCGACGCTCAACCTGCGCGCCGGCGTCAACTGGGGCCGCTATGCGGTCACCGGCTTCGTCAGCAACGCCTTCAATACCGACAGCAAAACCGCCGCCTTCGAATTTCTCGGCCAGGAGGCCGCCATTCGCCAGCAGCCGGTCACCTTCGGCCTGACGCTTGACGCCAGGCTCTGACATGGCCGGCGCGCGGGACCTTACCGACTGGCCGTTCATCGCCTCGTCGGTCCCGCGCATCGTCGGCGGCGACGGCGCCTGGCTGATCGCCGACGACGGCCGGCGCATCCTCGACGCCGCCGGCGGCGCCATCGTCGCCAATGTCGGGCACGGCCGCGCCGAGGTCGCCGAGGCCATCGCCAAGGCCAGCGCCGGGCCCTCCTATGTGGTGCCGACTTGGCGCACCCCTCAGCGCGAGGCCATGGCGGCGCGGCTGCGGGCCCACTGGCTGCCCGGCGACCTGCACCATGTGATGGCCACCACCAGCGGCTCCGACGGGGTCGAGGCCGCGATCAAGATCGCCCTGCAGCACTTCGCCGCCCAGGGCCTGACCGAGCGCCGCAAGATCGTCTCGCGCGAGCTTTCCTATCACGGCACCACGATCGCCATGGCCGGCCTCTCCGGCCATAGGGCCCGCAAGCGTGGCATCGAGGCGATCATTCCGACCTTCCCGGCCGCCCCGACCCCCTATCCGCTGCGCGGGCCGCTCGGCCGCCATCATCCGGACGCCGGCGCGCATTATCTGAAGCTCACGCGCGCGCTGATCGACGCCGAAGGCTCCGAGACCATCGCCGCCTTCGTGCTGGAGCCGATCGTCGGCGCCAGCGGCGGGGCCATCGTCCCACCGGACGGCTATATGGCCGGGGTCCGCGCCCTCTGCGACGAATACGGCATCCTGCTGATCGCCGACGAGGTGATGACCGGTTTCGGCCGCACCGGCACGAAGTTCGGCGTCGACCACTGGGACCTGCGCGCCGACATCCTGGTCGGCGGCAAGGGCCTGGCCGGCGGCTATGCCGCCATCTGCGGCATCTTCGCCGCGCCGCACGTCGCCGAGCCGATTGCAAAGGCCGGCATGGACGTGATGTTCCACACCTTCGGCGCCCTGCCCTCGGCCTGCGCCGCCGCCGATACGGTGCTGGCCATCCTCGAGCGCGAAAATCTGGTCGAGCGCGCCAAGATCCTCGGCGAGCGGCTGTCGGCGGCGCTGCACGCCAGGCTGGGCGGCCACCCGCACGTGGCCGAGATCCGCGGCCGGGGCCTGCTCCAGGCCGTTGAGCTGGTGCGCGACCGCGAGAGGCTGGCGCAGTTCGACGTGGACGAGAAGGTCACCGCCCGGGTTGTGGCCAGAGGCCTAGAGCACGGCGTCTTCTTTTATCCGGGCGGGACCGGCGTCGCCCGTGACATCATCGTCCTCGGACCGGCCTTTGTGGCCACCGAGGCCGAGATCGACCAGATGGCCGAGGTCCTGGCCCAGTCGATCGGAGACGTGCTTTGCTGAAGACCCCGTCCGGAAAGCTCCGCGCCCGCGCCCTGCCGATCGCCTTCGACGGCGAGCCCGGCCCGCTGAACGCGATCACCGACATCGCCGGCGTCGAGGTCGGTTACCGCACCCTGATCAGCGGCCACGGCGCGCGTGTGCCCGGCAAGGGGCCCGTGCGCACCGGGGTCACCGCCATCTTCCCGCGCGGCCGCGCCCAGGCCAATCTCGGCGTCTTCGCCGGCATGTTCAGCCAGAACGGCTGCGGTGAGATGACCGGCGCCCACTGGATCGCCGAGGTCGGGCGTTGCGAAGGCCCGATCACCATCACCAACACCCATTCGGTCGGAACCGCCCACGACGCGGCCATCAAATGGATGGTCAAGCGCTTCGAGCGCGCCGGCCACTGGAGCCTGCCGGTGGCCGGCGAGACCTATGACGGCTGGCTGAACGACATCAACGGCTTTCACGTGACGGATGACGACGTGTTCGCGGCCCTGGACAGCGCCGCCGGCGGCGCCATCGAGGAAGGCAGCGTCGGCGGCGGCACGGGCATGATCTGCTACGGCTTCAAGGGCGGTTCCGGCACCGCCTCGCGCCGGGTCAGCTTCGACGGCGTCCCCTATACGATCGGCGCCTTCGTGCAGTCGAACTTCGGCCTGCGCGAGCAGCTGGTGATCTCGGGCGTGCCTGTCGGCAAGGCGCTGAAGGACTGGGCGCCGGACCAGCGCGGCGGCGTCGAGATGGGCTCGATCATCGCCGTGGTCGGCACCGACGCGCCGCTCTTGCCGCACCAGCTCAGCCGGCTGACCCGCCGCACCACGCTCGGCCTCGGCCGCAGCGGCGCGATCAGCGGCCATGGCTCCGGCGACATCTTCCTGGCCTTCTCAACCGCCAACCCCCAGGCGCTGGACGAGGGCGAGGTGTTGCTCAACGCCAGCTTCGTGCCCGACACCCGGCTCGATCCCCTTTTCGTCGCCACCATCCAGGCGGTGGACGAGGCGGTCCTGAACTCGCTGGTGGCCAACGAGACCATGACCGGGGCGGATGACCGGGTGGTCCACGCCCTGCCCCACGCCGAACTGAAGGCCCTTCTGGAGCGCCAATGAAGATCGAGTTCACCGAGACCGACGCCGCCGTCGGCGGCGGCGCCGTGCTGGCGCTGGCGGCCTTCGAGGACACCGGCCTGCCGCCGGCGGCGCGGGCGCTGGATGCCGCCGTGGCCGCCAAGGTCGCCGGCCTGGCCGAGCGCGGCCGCTACAGCGGCAAGGCCGGCGAGACCTTAAGCTTCCTGACCCCGCCCGGGCTCGATGCCGAGACGGTGCTGGTGATCGGGGTCGGCAGCCGAGACGCCTGGAGCCCGCGCGGCGCCGAACTCTTCGCCGCCAATGCCTACAAGGCGGCCAAGGCCAGCGGCGTCGAAACCCTGGTCATCGCCCTGCCGGACGCCTCGGCCGAGATGGCGGCGCATGCGGGCCTTGGCCTGCGCCTGGCCGCCTATCGGTTCGACAAGTACCGCACCCGCCAGACCCCGGACGCCAAACATCCGGTCGCGACGGCGCGTATCGGCGCCGATGCGCCTGCCGCCGCGGCTGCGGCGTTCGAGACCCTCTCCGGGCTGGCCGACGCCATCTGCTTCGCGCGCGACCAGGTGTCCGAGCCGGCCAACGTGCTCTATCCGGCGGAATTCGCCCGCCGCGTCGGCGAGTTGTCCCGCCTCGGCCTGACGGTGGAGGTGCTCGGCGAAGCCGAGATGCAGGCCCTGGGCATGGGGACCCTGCTCGCCGTCGGCCAGGGCAGCGGCCGCGAGAGCCAGCTGGCCATCCTGCAGTGGAAGGGCGCCAAGGACCCGGCCGCGCCGCCGGTCGCCTTCGTCGGCAAGGGCGTCTGCTTCGAGACCGGCGGCATCAGCATCAAGTCCGCCGACCGCATGGAGGAAATGATCATCGACATGAGCGGCGCCGCGGCGGTCGCCGGCGCGCTCTATGCCCTGGCCGCGCGCAAGGCCAAGGTCAACGCCGTCGGCATCCTCGGCCTGGTCGAGAACATGCCGGACGGCGAGGCCTACCGGCCGGGCGACATCCTCACCAGCCTGTCCGGCCAGACCGTCGAGGTGATCAATACCGACGCCGAGGGCCGCCTCGTGCTGGCCGACGCGCTCTGGTACTGCCAGGACCGGTTCAAACCCCGGGTGATGATCGACCTGGCCACCCTGACGGGGGCGATCATGACCGCTCTCGGCGGCGATATCGGCGGCCTGTTCAGCAATGACGAGACCCTGGCGGCGAACCTGCTGGCCGCCAGCGCCGCGACCGACGAGCGGCTGTGGCGCCTGCCGCTGCCGGACGACTACGCCAAG
>DASYAQ010000181.1:0-2033 GCA_036501225.1 Caulobacteraceae bacterium
GACTGGTCGTGCCGGGTGCGGCCGCCGAACAGGCTGAGCCAGCCGCCGTTCTTCTGGCGGGACTCGTCGCCGAGCGGCAGGCGGCCGTGCAGCAGCAGGCTATCTTCCTCGGCGTCGGGCTCCGCCTTGGCGGCGATCCGCTCCGGCTCGATGGCGGCCGGGGCTTCGTAAAGATCGCCCTGCGACTTGATATCCAGGGTCAGCGGCGCGTCGCGGGTGAAGACCGGCTTCAGTTCGGCGGCGAGGTCGAGCCCGCCCTCGGTTGGAGCGGCCTCGGCGGCGACCACCGGTTCGATGACCCGGGTCTCGGGCTGCGGCTGGATCGTGGCGACACTGGCGCTGGCCATGACCGGCTCGCGGGCCATGGCCGGCGCCGGTTCGCGGATGGTCATCGGCGCGAGCGCCGGCTGGGCGACTCTGGCGGGCTTGGGCTCGATGGCGGCGATCGACTGGCCGTCCATGCCGGTGGCGACGACGGAGACCCGGATCTTGCCCTCGAGCGAGGGGTCGAAGGCGGCGCCGAAGATGATGTTGGCTTCCGGATCGACCTGGTCGGAAATGGCGTTGGCCGCCTCGTCGACCTCGAGCAGGGTCATGTCGAGCCCGCCGGTCACATTGACCAGCACGGCGCGCGCGCCCTTCAGCGAGACCTCGTCGAGCAGCGGATTGGCGATGGCGTTCTGCGAGGCGACCAGGGCGCGATCCTCGCCCGCGGCCTCGCCGGTGCCCATCATCGCCTTGCCCATCTCGGTCATCACCGTGCGCACGTCGGCGAAGTCGAGATTGATCAGGCCGGGCAGCACCATCAGGTCGGTGATCGAACGGACGCCGGAATGCAGCACCTGGTCGGCCATGGCGAAGGCCTCGGTGAAGGTGGTGCGCTCGTTGGCGATGCGGAACAGGTTCTGATTGGGGATGACGATCAGGGTGTCGACATAGCGCTGCAGCTCGGCGATGCCGGCGTCGGCCAGCCGCATGCGGTGGCGGCCTTCGAAGGTGAAGGGCTTGGTGACCACGCCCACGGTCAGGATGCCGCGCTCGCGGGCGGTCTTGGCGATGATCGGGGCCGCGCCAGTGCCGGTGCCGCCGCCCATGCCGGCGGTGATGAAGACCATATGCGCGCCGTCGAGATGCTCGCCGATCTCCAGCCCGGATTCCTCGGCCGCCGACATGCCGATCTCGGGATGGGCGCCGGCGCCGAGCCCTTGCGTCACCATGACGCCAAGCTGGATGCGCCGCTCGGTCAGCGAGCGCGACAACTGCTGGGCGTCGGTATTGGCGGTGACGAACTCGACCCCTTCCAGGCCCGACTCGATCATGTTGTTGACGGCGTTGCCGCCGGCGCCCCCGACGCCGAAGACCACGATGCGCGGCTTCAGTTCAGTGGTCCGCGGCGCGGAAAGGTGAATAGCCATGGGGACCCCTCGTCCTAACTTCCGTACTGCGGCGACGTCCGGCGACCCGTCTGCCGGGCCCGCGACGGATGCCTGAATTCAGCGCTTACTAACGTTAATTGACGGTTAATCGCATTAGCCTGAGTCGGCGGCGCGTCGACTTTGTCGCACGAGAAAAATTCTTTGATTCGAATGTGTTTGCGACCCTTCGGCCGCGCGACGCGCGGCCGATTTACCCCTGGCGCCCTTCCCGGCCCGGGACAGGCCGGTTCAGAGGTTGTCGCGCAGCCAGACCGCGGCGCGGGTGAGCGGCGTGGCGTGGGCGTCGGGCAGGGCCGAGCGCGAGCGCCCGCCCTTGGGCTTGTAGGTCACCGCCTCGCGCGGGCCGAAGGCGGCGCGCTGCAGCACGCCGGCGGCGGCGCAGAAGGCCGGGCCGGAAGCCGCGTCGGCCAGGTGCGGCACCCGTCGCGGCCGGCCGAGACGCACCGGCCGGTCGAACACGCGCACGGCCACTTCGCGCACGCCGGCGAGCTGGCTGGCGCCGCCGGTCAGCACCACCCCAGCGCTGGGCTCCAGCGGCGCGCCGGCCGCGCGCAACCGCTCGCGCAGCAGCTCCAGCGTCTCTTCGACGCGGGGGGC
>DASYAQ010000182.1:0-4990 GCA_036501225.1 Caulobacteraceae bacterium
AGGGCGGAGACGGAGGCAAGGGGGCTACTGGGGCACGCCCGAGCGAGTGTGAAACCTTCTAGGGACCGCCGGCGTCTGAGGCTGTAAATTTTTTCGCGTGGGTGTGTGTGGGGTGGCCCAACGGCTAGCTCTACTCACCGCTTGGTCTTCGGTTCCGAAGATCCGACGGTGCGAACTGCGCTCTTCATCGCCGCACGAACGCAGTTCAGGCGCGGTGTCCGCAGCAACTGGCTCAAGAGTTGGGGGGAACAAGTGGCCGCCTGGAGAGGCAGGTTGAAGGCGCTGATTGCCATCGCGCGGCGGCTCGCGGTGAGTATCGTGTCCCATCCCGTGGTGTAACTGCGGCGGGGTGGTCGCCGCGATCTCCGGCGGGCCGGGATCGGTCAGGCCGCCAGGATGGGCAGGCTGACGATGGGATTATCGCTCAGGCCGGCGACTGATTCCAGGCTGAGATACCTGGAGCGATGGACGGCCCATTCGTCATTCTGCTCGAGCAGGATCGCCCCGACCAGGCGCACGATGGCGGCCTCGTTGGGGAAGATCCCGACGACCTCGGTGCGGCGCTTGATCTCGCCGTTGAGCCGCTCCAGCGGGTTCGTGGAGTGCAGCTTGGCGCGATGGGCCGCTGGAAAGGTCATGTAGGCCAGGACGTCGGTCTCCGCCTGGTCCAGCAACCCCGCGAGCTTGGGCAGCTTGGGCCGCAGCTGATCGGCCACCTTGCGCCATTGCAACCTGGCGGCGTCGGCGTCGTCCTGGGCGAAGGCGGCGCTCATGAAGGCCGAGACCACCCGGCGCCCGCTCCTGCCGGCATGGGCCATGACATTGCGCATGAAGTGGACGCGGCAGCGCTGCCAGCTGGCGCAGAGGACTTTCGAGACGGCCGCCTTGATCCCTTCGTGCCCGTCGGAGATGACCAGCTTCACGCCTCGCAGGCCGCGCCTGGCGAGCGATCGCAAGAATTCGGTCCAGAAATGCTCGGCTTCGGAGGGGCCCACGGCCAGGCCCAGGACCTCGCGCCGGCCATCGGCGTTGGCGCCCACGGCCAGGATCGCCGCCACCGAGACGACGCGGCCGTTCTGGCGGCCCTTGATGTAGGTGGCGTCGATCCAGATGTAGGGCCAGTCGCCCTCGATCGGGCGGGTCAGGAACGCCTTCACCCGGACATCGATGTCCTCGCACAGCCGCGAGACCTGGCTCTTGGAGATGCCGCTCATGCCCATGGCCTGAACCAGATCGTCCACCGAGCGGGTGGAGATTCCCTGAATGTAGGCTTCCTGGATCACCGCCGTCAGCGCCTTCTCGGCCAGCCGCCGCGGCTCCAGAAAGAAGGGAAAGTAGCTGCCCTTCCTCAGCCTGGGGATGCGCAGCTCCACCGTGCCGGCCCGCGTCTCCCAGTCCCGGTCCCGATAGCCGTTGCGCTGCACCAGCCGCTCGGCGCTCTTCTCGCCGTGAGCGGCCCCGGTCAGGCCGCCCACCTCCAGCTCCATCAGCCTGTGACCGGCGTAGCCGATCATCTCCCGCAGCAAATCAGCGTCGGCGCTCTTCTCCATGAGCGAGCGCAGGTTCATCATGTCATTGGTCATCTTCGGTCCTCGGTTGAAGGTTGAGTCCACAACCCAAGCTTTACCGAAGATCGTCGATGACCGCCGCCGCGCCGCTCGCTCGCTACGGCGCCATGTGGAAGGCGCGCGTCGCAAGCGGCTCCGCTACCACCGAGCTACACCACCACCAGGGACACGACCACGACCCTGCGGCTGGGGGATCTCCGAGGACGCGATCGGGCCAGAAGAGGGGTGCGAATAGGACGGCCAGATAAAGCGGATTCCCGCCTCGCTCCCTTCGGTCGTAACCTCTTGTCTGCACATTGATTTTCGCCACGTCTCGCCGATCGCGGGATGAGGCTGCTGTCGCTCGGGGTGTTTTATTGTTTATTTTCAAAGCTCCGAGCGACGTCGCCGCGAGGTGCGAGCTGGCGCACCTACGCCGGCGCAGGTCTTTCCACGCCAGGCCGCGACGATGGCGGTTTCGCCCTTGTGGGCGCCTCGCGAGGCCCGATCGTCGCCTGATGGCGCACGACGACGACCGTTTCCGCGTCCGTCCCGGCCGGGTCCGCGACGGCGGCCCGCGCCGAGGGGGCGTGCGGCCTCCGAGCTTCGTGGGCGAGGTCCATCAGGCGATCCGCAGTGTAGCGCGACGATCTGGGTGAGAGGCGCGCGACGATCTGGATGAGAGAGATCGATCGCGACGGGTGATTGATGTTCTGTCTTTGTGTCGGTGGCAAGCCTCAAGTTGTGTGTTGATTGTCGCTGGGCGACAGGGGCCCGACGTTCTTGATTGTCGCGTGGGCGGCCGGGCGGCCGGGGCCCTGCTGCTTGCGCTGGATGGCGGCGCGGCGGCGATAGCTGTCGACGTTCATCTCGAAGATGGAGGCGTGGTGGACGAGCCGATCGACGGCGGCCAGGGTCATGGCGGGGTCTGGGAAGACCTTGCCCCATTCGCCGAACGGCTGGTTGGCGGTGATGAGCATCGAGCGCCGTTCGTAGCGGGCGCTGATCAGCTCGAAGAGGACGGAGGTCTCGGCCTGGTCCTTGCTGACATAGGCGAGGTCGTCGAGGATCAGCAGATGGAAGCGGTCGAGGCGGTTGATGGCCGCCTCCAGGCCCAGTTCGCGGCGGGCGACCTGGAGCTTCTGGACCAGGTCGGAGGTGCGGGCGAACAGCACTTTCCAGCCGTTCTCGACCAGGGTCAGGCCGATGGCCGAGGCGAGATGGGATTTTCCGCCGCCCGGCCCGCCGATCAGGATCAGGTTGGCGCCCTTGTCGATCCAGCTGTCGCCGGCGCAGATGGCCATCACATGGGCCTTGGAGATCATCGGCACGGCGGTGAAGTCGAAGCTATCGAGGGTCTTGCCAGGCAGGAGTCGGGCGTCGGCGAGGTGGCGCTCGATGCGGCGGCGATCGCGCTGGGCGACCTCATGCTCCGCCAGGGCGGCCAGGAAGCGCGCCGCGGGCCAGCCCTCCTTGTCGGCGCGCGTCGCGAAGGCGCTCCAACCCTGCTTGATGGCCGGAAGCCTCAGATCGGTGAGGATCAGGGCGAGGCGGGCGGCGTCGATGGCGTCGGTCATGCCGCTTCTCCGACGCCATGACCCAGGAGCGCCTCGTAGGCGGCCAGCGGAGTGAGGTGGACCACCACGCTCGGCAAGCCGGCCGGGTCGGGCGAGAAGCGCTCCCTCAACCTCGCCATGTCGGGCAGCCGATCGGCCGCGAGGTCGGCGGCGAGAACCTCGGCGAGGTCGGCCTCGCAGCCACGCTCATGGGCGAGCGCCAGCAGATCCACCATGAGCCGGCACGCCTGTCGTTCCGGGAGTCGCGCCATCAGCCGCTCGAAGGTGAGCCGGTAGGCTTCGCGCGGGAACAGCTGGTCGCGGTAGACCAGGCCCAGGAGCGCCATCGGCTTGCGCCGCAGGGCATGGATGACATGCCGGTAGTCCACGACCTGATCGTGCTTGCCGGCGGCCGAGGCGCGCCCGCGCCGCAGGGTCATCAGCGGCGTGCCGCCGATGAAGAGATCCAGGCGATCGTCGTACAGGCGGACCCGCAGGCGATGGCCGATCAGCCGCGAGGGCACGGTGTAGAACACCTTGCGCAGGGTGAAGCCGCCCGAGGAGGAGACGGTGACCAGCGTCTCTTCGTAGTCGCACGTCCGCCGCCCTGGCAGAGGCCGCAGCGCCGCCCGTTCGGCCTCGATCGCCTTGGCCCGCCGCGCGTTGTGGCGGCTGACGATCTCGCCCACGAAGCGGCGATAACCGGCCAGGTCGTCGAAGTCGCGCGAGCCGCGCATCAGAAGCGCGTCGGCCACCGCCTTCTTCAGATGGCCGTGGGCGCTCTCGATCGAACCGTTCTCGTGCGCCACGCCGCGGTTGTTGCGGGTCGGCGCCATGCCGTAGTGGGCGACGAGGGCGTCGTAGCGCACCGTCAGATCGTCCCTGGCGCGGACGTCCAGGTTGCGGAAGGCCGCCGACAGGCTGTCGCTGCGATGCTCCCTGGGCGCGCCGCCGACCGCCCACAGGGCGTTCTGCAGGCCCTCCGCCAAGGCGACGTAGCTCTCGCCGCCCAGGATCACGTGGGCGTGCTCGAAGCCGGAGTAGACCAGGCGGAAGTGGTAGAGCCGGTGATCGAGCGCGGCGCCGGCGATGGTGACGCGAAGATCGGCCATGTCGGTAAAGTCCGACAAGCCCATCCGCCCCGGCTCATGAGCCTGGCGGAAGATCACATCCCGCTCGGCGCCGTGCAGCGCCCGCCAGCCGCGGATGCGCCGCTCCATCGTGCGCCTGACCCCATCCGGAAGCTCAGGATGCCGACGGCGCATCTCCTCGAAGATCGCCACCGGCCTCAAGCCCGGCGCCGCCTCCAGCATCGGCACGATCTCGGCCTCGAAGATCGCCGCCAGAGGATCTGGACGCCGCCGGTTCCGCGCCTTTACCTTCTGGGATGGCGGCCGGGGGTCCGCCTCGAAGCGCCAGGCCGTCGCGCCGCTGAACCCCGCCTTCGCCGCCGCAACCGGCGCCGCGTCCGTCTGTCTGAACTTCATGTAAAGCCTCATCTGGCAGTCGGTGACATGGCGGCCGGGCAACGGCGGGATCCCCCTCGACGAGAAGGTTCCACCCCTATCCGGTCGGTCACGATCGCCAGTCGCCCCCTCCGGGGCGTCAGCCGAATTTTTCTAAAGGCTCGAGCCTCCGGTCGGGCTACGCCCTCCCTCCGCCTCGAGCCTTTAAATCGGCTCTCTCACCTTGATTGTCGCGCATCTCTCATCCTGATTGTCGCGCGGCACATAGGTCAGGTTGAGGAGGTCGTTGCTCGCCCCGGTGAGGCGCCCGGCCAGGTCGTAGCTGAACGTCCGGGCGTGGAAGTCCCAGGCGCGGGTGGCGAGGTTGGCCGTGCCGCCGGTGGGGCAGGCGCCGGCGTTGGTCGCCCCGGTGATCCCGCTC
>DASYAQ010000183.1:0-14082 GCA_036501225.1 Caulobacteraceae bacterium
GCTTGCGGCGCTCCTCGAAGGGGAAGTCGAGCATGGTGGCGAGCGTCATCGAGGTCAGCTCTTTCGATACCCGGTCGACCCAGTCGAAGGTCTCGCCGATGGGCAAGGCGTCGAGGATCTGCCCGGCGCGCTCACGCACCACCGGCGCCATCAGGGCGATGTTGGCGGGCGCCAGGGTCGGGCTGACCGCCTTGCGCTTGGGGCCGTGGTGGGGCTCGTCCAGGTTAATGAACGACGAGCCTTCGCCGCGCCGCGCGGCCTCGATCTGCTCCTCCTTGGTGCGCTCGCCCGGCAGCTTCAGGCGCTCCGCCGCCAACTGCAGGTTTGTAAGCACGATCCCGCCGGTGGAGCTGAAGGCGCCGTGGTTGGTGTCCACCGCCATGATGTCCTCCCACCGGGTGATCGACCAATAGGGACCAAACTCGCTCTCGGGTGTGAAGTGGACGGGGTCTTCGGCGCGCAGGCGTTTGAACACGGGCCAGATGGCGCCGGTCTCGAAGCGGTCCGCATTGCCCGGATTGAGCTCCTCGAGCGGCAGGGCGTAGGCCTCGGCGGCGGCCGCTTCCGGCGCGTCGACTTTCACGGCGATGTTCATGGCGTCATTACCTCCCGGCCATCGCGGCCAATGCCGACGCTCTTCGGCTTGTGAGGTTTCCGGAGGCCGGTCGATTACATTGGTGATCGCGCTGGCGGTTTAAGTCAACGCTGGGTGACTTAACGCCCCCTGATTTCGCGCAGTCGCTTCAGAAACCCAGCGCCAACCCCTCGACACGCGGATCCGAACCTCCGGCCAGCACGCCGGTCGCCGGGTCGCGGGCGATGATCTGCGCCGCCCCGCCGGCGCCCCAGCCGCCCATGGGCCGCAGCCGGTGGCCGAGCGCCACCAGGCTCGCGCGGGTCTCGTCGGAAAGCCGCGTCTCCACCTCCAGCCGGTACGGGTTGGGCCGATTGGCCGGATCGGTGCCGGGCCACATGCTCCAGCGCGGCGCCTCGGTCGCCGCCTGCACGTCGAGCCCGCCGTCGATCAGGCCGACCAGCATCTGCAGGTTCCACTGCGGCTGGCCGTCGCCGCCGGGCGTGCCGCCGACCATGATCGGAACGCCATCGGCGTCCTGCATCGACCAGCAGTTCAGCGTGTGCATGGTCTTCTTGCCCGGCGCGAACAGGTTCGGATGGCCCTCGTCCAGACTGAAACCGCGACCGACGCGGTTGTTCAGGATCACGCCGGTGTCGCCGGCGATGACGCCGCTGCCGAAGGCGCTGGAAACCGACTGGATCAGCGAGACCATCATGCCGTCGGCGTCGACGACACAGAGATAGGTGGTGTCGCCGTCAGCCATGACGCCGCCGGCGCTCGCCTCGGCCGACCGCGCCGGATCGATCTCGGCGAAGCGCCGGGCGGCCCAGGGCTTGGACAGGAGCCTGTTCAACGGCGTCGGCCCGAAGGCCGGATCCATCGCGAACGCCATGCGGTCGGCATAGGCGAGCTTGGTCGCCTCGACCAGGATATGGACGGCCGCCGCATCGCCGGCGGCCAGGACCTCGCCCGCGGCGTTCTCGGCGATGTTGAGGGCTTCCAGCAGGATCATCCCCTGCGACGGCAGGCCGGTCTGGTGGATGATGTGGCCGCGATAGGTCGTGGCGATCGTGGGCTCCAGCACCGTCTCGTGTCCGGCGAGGTCGTCGGCCGACAGCGCGCCGCCCAGCTCCCGCACAGCATCGGCCATCCGGCGGGCGAGCTCGCCCTGGTAGAAGACAGCGGGACCCTCGGCGACGATGGCGCGCAGCGTGCGGGCCAGGTCGGTCTGGCGCAGCACCTCGCCCGGCCTCGGCGCCCGGCCGCCGGGCATGAGCACCGCCGCGGTCGCCGGGCAGCGCCCGATCAGCTTGGCGAAGGCGTCGATCGCCGCCCAGCCCAGGGTGGTGATGGCGAACCCCTGTTCGGCATGGCCGATGGCCGGCGCGGCCAGCGACGCCAGGCTCTGGGTCCCGAACCGTTCGAGCAGCGCGCCATAGGCGTGCACCATGCCCGGAACGCCGATCGACAGCGGCCCGTCCAGCGGCATCCGGGTTCCGTCGCCGGCCGCGCGCATCTGCTCGAGGGTCGCGGCGCGCGGCGCGATCCCGCTGCCCAGCACCGCAACGGGGGCCTGGCCGGGCGGCTGGACGATGGCGAAGAGATCGCCGCCGAGGCCGCACATTTCCGGCATCACCACCGCGGCGGTCAGGCCCGCCGCCACGGCCGCATCCACCGCATTGCCGCCGGCCTTGAGCACCTGCAGACCGGTCTCCGCCGTCAGCGGATGGGCCGCGGCGATCATCCCATGGCTGGCGAAGGCCGGGCCGATCCGGCGTCGCGGCCACGTGGGGCGCGGTCCGCTCGGAAAGCCGATCATGGATGGGCGCCCAGCACGGCGCAGCTGTGATCGAGCAACTCCTCGCCGGCGGCCCTGTCGAGCGGCATGAGGCTGGCCTGATCGCTGAGCAGGATGAAGCCCGGCTTGCCGGCGAAGGACGCGCCGACCGCCACCAGCGTCTCGCGCGCCATGCCGGCGCGGGTGTCGGGATCGGCCTCGGCGAGCAGCTTGAACGGGTCGCGGGCGCCGAAGTCCGCCCCCATCAGCCGCCGGACCCGATAGTGGTGGCCGGTCAGCGGGACATCCAGCACAGACCAGCGCTCGCCGATCCGGTCCTGGTTCGCGGCCAGGATCCGCTGCACGCCGGGCCGGACGCAGTCGATATGGATGTGCAGCTGGTTCTGCGTGCGGCCATAGAGCGAATTGATCGCCAGCCCGAGCGCCTCACGCGGCACGGGCCGGCCGGCGCGTTTCTCAAAGATCGGCCGGGCGTCCCAGGCGTCCTGCCAGTAGTTCGGCGAACCCGCCGCCAAGAGCTTCGGATCCTCGATGCCGGTGACGCGGTCGGTGGGAATGAGCAGCAGCTGGGTGTCGCCGCGGATATCCTTCAGGACCGCGTAGCCGTGGGCCAGATCCACCTTGCTGCACGGCGCGGGCGCGCCGCTGACCCTGACGTCGGTGACGCATAGATCGTGCACCACATGCCAGAGCGCATTGGGATCGGCGGCGCTGGCCCGCGAGGCGGCGATCCAGGCGAAACCCGCCAGGGCGATCGCGCCCAGCTTCAAGACGCCTGAGCGAAGGAATGGAGTTCTCTGCCGCATCGCTCGCCTTTGTTGACCGCAGATCAGCTTGCCACCGCCGCGATGGTCAGGACAGGGCGATCGGGTCTAGAAAAAGGCAAAAGCGGGAGGCTCTCGTGAAAATTCACATTTCCTGTGCAGCGGTGGCGGCGGCCCTGTCCCTGTCGACGACAGCGAGCCTCGCCCAGCCGCCCGCCGTCGGGGCCGAACCCGGCGCGGCGCTGCTGGCCCGCGCCACCCTCACGGCCAAGACCAATCTCAAGCTCACCGTCACCTCGCCCGCCTTCAAGACCGGCGGCGACATCCCGTTCGAGAACACCTCCTACCGCGGCAATATCTTCCCCGGCCTGGCTTGGACCAAGGGGCCCTACGGAACCCGCACCTATGCGGTGATCATGCAGGACGACGACGCCTTGCCCCGCGGCGCGCCGGTGCTGCACTGGACGATGTACGACATACCGGCGAGCGTGACGAAGCTGGACGCCGGCATGACAGCGCCGCCGGCGGGAGCCAGCAAAGGGCCCAACATGATGGGCCCGAACCACGGCTATCTGGGTCCGCTCACCCCGCCCGGACCGCGGCGCCACTACCACTTCCAGGTCTTCGCGCTGGACAAGACGATCGCGCCGGCGCCGGTCCCCAGCTACGCCGCCCTGACCGGGGCGATGCAGGGCCACGTCCTGGCCAGCGGCGAACTGGTCGGCCTGGCCCGCGTCGATCCCAATGCGGCGCCGCGCGCCCCCGCAAAACCGCCGGCGGCGCCGCCGCCGGCCGTCCCGACCGATCCCGGACGCATCTCGGCGCCGCCGCCCTAATGGATCGGCTCAACGCCGTGGAAGACGAAGAAGGCCCCGGCCGCGATCAGGGCGAAGCCGAGACCCTGCACCAGGCTGATCTTCTGCCCGAGATAGAGAACTGAAAAGACCGCGAAGACCGAGATGGTGACGACCTCCTGGATCGCCTTCAGCTCGGCGGCGGAATAGACGCCGCTGCCCCAGCGATTGGCGGGCACGGCCAGGCAATATTCGAAAAAGGCGATACTCCAGCTCACCCCGATCACGACCCACAGCGGCCGGTCCTTGAAGCGCAGGTGGCCGTACCAGGCGAAGGTCATGAACACATTCGAGCCGATCAGCAGGCAGATCGGCAACAGACGGGCGATGGCGACGGGCATGGGGCGAACTCCTCGACCGCCAACCATAACAATGCGCCCGCCGCCGTCACGGCCGCCAAAAGCGGAGGCCGGCCGACGACGGGCGAGGCTAACTACGGCCTATCGGCCGACGGGCCCGTGCAATCAGAACGGATGCCAGACGTCGTGGTCGTAGTAGCCGTGATCGTCGGGCCGATCGTCGCGCCAATGGTAGCGGCCATGCAGATGCGCGGCGCGCCAGGCATCGTCATGGAAAATGATGCCCAGCGTAGTCGGGTAGTTGGTGTAGTGGTCGCGAACGCTCCAGCACTCGCCCCAGCGATTGCAGGCTACGTCCGCCGAGGCCACCGTCGCGCTGGCGGCGAGGACGCCGCCGGCCACGGTGGCGATGAGCGCGCTTTTGGCGAGCACGGACTTGAGTTTCGTCACTTTTGTCTCTCCCTTGGGGTCCCCGGCTTGTTGGTTCAAAACGCCGTGATCACGGCGCCGTTCCCGCCGCCAGCCTCGCTCGGTTGGGATCGTCTTGCCCAGGCCGTGCGCTGGGCGATCCGCCTAGCGCCGGCAAGGCGCGGATCAGCGCGCCCGGCGTGACCCGATGCTCTCGCGCACAAAGGTCCGGGATTTGGGGCCCGGCGGCGGCGGCGCGGGCTCCGTCGCCAACCGCGCCCGTACGCGCTCCAGCTCCGGCGGGTCGGCCCGGAAATCGGCCGCAAGGCCCAGGCGCGCATTGCAGGCCGGGCAGCGCACCGAGTCCTGGTCGGCCAGTTCGCTCAACACCTGAAAGGGCTTGCCGCACGGCTTGCACTTCCAGATCTGCGCCGGCGGTGAGGATGCGGCGACCGCCGTGGCCGGCGGAAACTTCAGATGCAGGATGGGACGCTTGGGCTTTTCGGTCATGGCTTCGTACGCGCGCTTGGAAGGACAACGGGTTCTGGGTCGAGGCCGTCTCTCATTGGCTGGCGACAAATGAAAGACGGAAAAGATTAAATTCGACGGCTTCAGGCCTGCTTGCCGAAAATCGGATCGCTGGCGCTCGGCCGTCCATCTTCGCCATGCCCGGCGATGCGACGCGAATCGCGCCTCATCGGCGCTCGTCTGGTCTCGTCCCCCTTACCGCGCATTGGCGCGACCATAGTCCGAAACGGCCGGAGCGCCGACTGTCGCGACCGTCTTCAAACTGTTGCCGGAACAGCCGATGCTGCCAAGCAGCCTTGAGTCCAGGAGAGCCGATCCATGCCCGGAATTGTCCGCCGCCGCCTGATCCAGACCGCCGCGGCTGCAACGGCGTTCGGCGGCGCGGCGCCGGGCCTCGCCGGCGCGGCGCCCGGCGGGGCGGCGTCGAAGCTGAGCGACATCGACCACTTCATCATCCTGATGAAGGAGAACCGCTCCTTCGACCACTATTTCGGGTCCTTGCGCGGCGTGCGCGGCTTCGACGATCCGACCGCGCGGCGGCCCGATGGCGGCTCGCTGTTCCGCCAGGCGGATGCGGGCCACGCCGACGGCTATGTCGCGCCGTTCCGCATGAACACCCGCCACACCAGCGGCCAACGAGTCGAAAACCTCAGCCACGCCTGGACCGTCCAACACGCGGCCTGGAACGGCGGGGCGATGGACCGCTGGGTCCCCGCCCATCGCGCCTCGGACGGCGACCGCGGGCCGCTGACCATGGGCCATTTCACGCGCGAGGACATTCCCTACTATTACGCCCTGGCCGACGCCTTCACCCTCTGCGACGGCTATCATTGCTCCGTGTTCGGACCAACCCACCCGAACCGCTATTTCCTGATGACGGCGACCAACGATCCGGACGGCCTGCACGGCGGTCCGGCGCTCAACAACGCCGGCCGGGCCTACTCCTGGGAGACCTATCCCGAACGACTGGAAAAGGCCGGGATCAGCTGGCGCGTCTATCACGACTTCGACGACTACGAATGCAACGTGCTGAAGTTCTTCACCCAGTACCAGCGGGCCCCGAAGACCTCGGGCCTGCATCACAACGCCCTGATCGACCGGCCCTTCTACCAGCTGCTGGCAGACCTGCGCAGCGGCGACATCCCGCAGGTGACCTGGATCGTGCCGCCGTCGGATGTCAGCGAGCATCCCGACTATCTGCCCGCCGCCGGCGAGGATCACACCGCCCAGGTGCTGGCGGCGCTGTGGTCCAATCCGAAACTCTGGGCCAGGACCGCCGTCATCATCAACTATGACGAGAACGACGGCCTGTTCGACCATGTCGCGCCGCCGACACCTCCGCCGGGAACGCCAGGCGAGTTCGTCGGCGGCCTGCCGGTGGGGCTAGGCTTTCGCGTGCCCTGCATGCTGATCTCGCCGTTCAGCCGCGGCGGCTATGTCTGTGGCGATACGTTCGACCACACCTCCACCTTGCGCCTGCTCGAGACCCGGTTCGGGGTCGAGGTTGCCAACCTGAGCCAATGGCGACGCCAGACCACCGGCGACCTGACCAGCGCCTTCGGTTTCGGCGATGCGCCCCGCTTCGACATCCCGCGCATGCCGGAGACGGCTCAGGCGCTGGAGATGGCGCAACTGCGCGTGACCAGCCTGCCGCCGCCGACCGTGCCGACGCTCCAGAGCCAGCCGCGGCAGGAACCGGGCTCGCGGCCCCGGCGCGGCGGCCTCGAGCGCGCCTAGAGCACGATGAGATCACGGAATCGCCTGATCCCTGAATCGTGCTCTAAATTCAGAGGTTTGAGCGCGTTGTTATCGCAAAACCGGCATCCACTTTTGCGCAACGCGCTCTAGCCGACGCGGAACCCTGTGGCCGGTTTGAGGCTTTCATCGGAGGCTCAATCGGCAGGCTCCGGATGGATGACGCCTCAGAACTGCGCGGCCCCAGCCGCAGGCTGCTGCTCGGCGCGACGGCCAGTCTGGCCGCCGCCCCGGTCATCGCCAGGACGCCGTCCGCGACGGCGCGGGACGAAGCCGTCTCCGGCCAGACCGAGGTGGTGCTGAGCGTCAACGGCCGCGACTACCGCCGCAAGCTGGACGTTCGCACCTCGCTGCTCGACGCGCTGCGCGATCACCTGCAGCTGACCGGCTCGAAAAAGGGCTGCGACCAGGGCCAGTGCGGGGCCTGCACCGTGCATGTGGACGGCCGCCGGGTGTTGTCCTGCCTGACCCTGGCGATCGCGGTCCAGGGCCGCGGAATCGCCACCATCGAGGGCCTGGCCGAGGCGGACGGGACGCTGCACCCCATGCAGCAGGCCTTCATCGACCATGACGGCTTCCAGTGCGGCTATTGCACGCCCGGCCAGATCATGTCGGCGGTGGCCTGCGTCGCCGAGGGCCATGCCGGGACCGACGCCGAGATCCGTGAATACATGAGCGGCAACCTGTGCCGTTGCGCCGCCTATCCGCGCATCGTTGAGGCGGTGCGCCAGGGCCGCGACCGGATGAGGCGCAGCTGATGCGCCCCTTCGCCTATGAGCGCGCCGAGGATATCGGCCAGGCCGCGCGCCAGGGCCGCGCTGCCGCCCAGGGCCAGACCGACGCCCAGGTCCAGTTCCTCGCCGGCGGCACCACGCTCATCGACCTGATGAAGCTGGATGTGCTGCGCCCCAGCCGCGTCGTCGACATCACGCCGCTGCAAGCCCGCCACAGCGCCATCGAGGCCGGGCCTGACGGCCTGCACTTGGGCGCGCTGGCCAAGATGTCGGCGGCGGCCGAGCATCCCGCCGTGTTGCACGACTATCCGGTGATCGCCCAGTCGCTGCAGCTCGCCGCCAGCGCCCAGCTGCGCAACATGGCGACGCTGGGCGGCAACGTCCTGCAGCGCACCCGCTGTCCCTATTACCGCGACCCGAGCTGGACCGCCTGCAACAAGCGCGATCCGGGCTCCGGCTGCACGGCGATCGGCGGCTTCAACCGCAACCACGCCGTGCTCGGGGTCGACGACGCCTGCATCGCGCAATATCCCGGCGACTTGGCCACCGCCCTCGCCGCCCTGGACGCCCAGGTCGAGCTGAGCGGTACGGCACGCCAGCGCCTCGTCGCCTTCGACGCCCTGCATCGGCCGGCGGGCCAACCGCACCTGGAGACGACTTTGGCGCCCGGCGAGGTGATCACGGCCTTCCAGATCCCCGCCGGCGCCTGGACGCGGCGCTCGCTCTATCTGAAAATCCGCGACCGGCAGTCCTATGAGTTCGCCATCGCGTCGGCCGCCGTGGCGCTCGATCTGGACGGCGAGGTGGTGCGACAGGCGCGCATCGGGCTGGGCGGCATGGCCTATCGCCCCTGGCGCGCGCACGAGGCGGAGGCGCTGCTCACCGGCCAGCCGCTGACCGAAGCCAATGCCGAGGCCGCCGCCCGCGCGGCCCTGGCCGGCGCCGTCACCCATGGCGACAACGACTACAAGCCCGAACTCGGCCGCCGCACCCTGGTCCGCGCCCTGATCCAGGCCAAGGCGATGGAGGTCTGAGATGTCGCGGGAAGCCCTGCGCCTGTTCGGCAAGCCCACCCCGCGCATCGACGGCGCCGCCAAGGTCACCGGCCAGGCCCGCTACGGCTCCGACGAGCCGGTCGCCAACCCGGCCTATGCCTGGCTGGTCACCAGCGCCATCGCCCGCGGTCATATCGCCGGCCTGAAGCTGGACCAGGCCCGCGCCGTGCCCGGCGTTCTCGACATCCTCACCCACGCCAATGTGGGGAGCCAGGCGAAGCCGCCGCCGACCATGGACGGCGGGGCGACGACAACCACCCTGGAAACCAACCAGATCTGGCACGACGGCCAGATCATCGCCATCGTCGTCGCCGAGACCTTCGAGGCCGCGCGCGAGGCCGCCAACCGGGTCAAGGTCGACTATGCGCCCGAGCCGCCGAGCGCTACCTTCGACAGCCCCGGCGTCAAGATCGAACCGGCCGGCGGCGCCAAGCCGAAAAAGGGCCCGGCCAAGGGCGACGCGCCTTCCGCCCTGGCGGCTGCGCCGGTGAAGATCGACGCCCGCTATTCGACGCCGACCCAGCATCACAATCCGATCGAGCTCTTCACCACCACCTGCGCCTGGGATGGGCCGAAGCTGACCATCTATGAGCCCAGTCAGTCGATGTACGGGCTGAAGGCGGCGGTGGCCAAGCAGCTGGGCATGGACCCGGCCGATGTGCGCACCATCTCGCGCTTCGTCGGCGGCGCCTTCGGCTCGCGCGGCGGCACGACCTCGCGCACGGCCTGGATCGCCATCGCCGCCAAACGCATCGGCCGGCCGGTCAAGCTGATGGCGACGCGCGATCAGGGCTTCACCATCGCCACCTATCGCGCCGAGACCCGGCAGCGGGTGCAGCTGGGCGCCACCCGCGACGGCAAGCTGGTCGGCTTCAGCCACGAGGGCTGGGAGGTCACCTCGCGGCCCTCCGGCTACAATGTCTCGGGCACCGAGACGACGGCGCGGATGTACGCCTGCCCGAACATCGCGACCCAGGTCAGCGTCGTGCATGCCGACCGCAATACGCCCGGCTTCATGCGCGCGCCGCCGGACACGCCCTACATGTTCGCCCTGGAAAGCGCGATGGACGAGTTGGCCTACGCGCTGGCCATGGATCCGATCGAGCTCAGGCGGCTGAACGACACGCAAACAGACCCGGTCGACGGCAAGCCCTTTTCCTCCCGCTCGCTGATGAAGTGTTTCGACCAGGCGGCCGAGCGGTTCGGCTGGAGCAGGCGCAATCCAAGCCCGGGCGCCATGCGCGACGGCGACTGGCTGGTCGGCTGGGGCTGCGCCACCTCGTGCTATCCCTCCAACATCGGCCCAGCTGCCGCGCGCCTGGCGCTGACCCCGGACGGCCATGCCGCCATCGGGCTGGCCGCACACGAGATCGGCACCGGCGCCTATACGACCGTCGGCCTGACCGTCGCCCATTCGCTCGGTCTGCCGATCGAGAACGTCACGGTGACCCTTGGCGACAGCGACCTGCCGCCGGTCCCGGTGGCCGGCGGCTCCAACAACGCCGCGTCGACGGTGCATGTCGCGGCCAAGGCCTGCGAAGATGTGCGTTCGCGCCTCGCCGCCGCCGCCGTGGGCGACAGGTCCAGCGTCTTCGCCGGGGCCGATCCCGCCAGCCTGGTGCTCGACCGCGGCGCCCTGACCGCGCCCGACGGCCGCCATGAGCCGCTGGCCAAGGCGCTGGGCCGCGTCGCCGGCGGCACGCTCGAGGTGCATGCGGAAAACCTGCCCGAGGGCCTGCCGCCGGAGGCGCTGGCCGGTCTCTACAAGGGCCAGGCGACGATGCTGCGCGGAACCGGGCGCAAGGACGTCACGGCTTTCGCCTTCGGCTGCCACCTGGTCGAGGTGCGGGTGCACGAACGCACCCGCGAGATCCGCGCCGCCCGGGTGGTCTCGGCCTTCGCCGCCGGGACCATCGTCAATCCGCTGACCGCCTACAGCCAGTTCATGGGCGGCGCCATCTGGGGCCTGTCATCGGCCCTGCACGAGGCGACCGAGATCGACAAGCGCTCGGCCCGCTACGTCAACGACAACCTGGCCGACTATCTGATTCCGGTGAACGCCGATGTGCCCGATCTGCAGGTCATCCTGGTGCCGGAAGAGGACGACCGGGTGAATCCGCTGGGGGTCAAGGGCATCGGCGAGATCGGCATCGTCGGCATGAACGCCGCCGTGGCCAATGCCGTCTATCACGCCACCGGAAAGCGCCTGCGCGACCTGCCGGTGCGGGCGGAGAAGCTGCTCTAAGCCTCGGCCGGCGCTGGGTTTGCCGGTACTGGAGTAGCGCCGCCGCCGACCAGGCGGGTGAGGCTGACGCAGCCGGCGACAGCGGCGACCACGGCGGCCACGATCAGGGTCAGATTGGTCGCGCCGTGGCCCTGCAGGCGGAAAATCAGCGCCACGCCCGCCGCGCCGGCGGTCTGGCCGATCAGCCGGGCGGTGGCCAACATGCCGCCGGCCGCGCCGCTGCGTCGCCTGGGCGCCGCCGACATCATGGCGCGGTTGTTCGGCGACTGGAAAATGCCGAAACCGAGGCCGCAGATCGCCATGCGCCAGACGATGTCGGCCACCCCGGCATGGGGCGAAAGGGCGGACAAGAGACCCAGGCCAACAGCCAGGATGGCCAGGCCGATCCCGCCCAGCAGGCCGGCCGCAAACCGGTCGGCGAGATGGCCGGCGATGGGGGCGGCGACGGCGACGGCGACCGGCCAGGGCGTCATCAGAAGCCCGGTCTCGACCGCCGAGCGGCCCAGTACGGTCTCGAAATAGAAGGGCAGCGAGACGAAGGCCAGCATCTGGGCGGTGAAGGAGCAGATCGAGGTCGCCACCGACAGGCCGTAGATCGGGACGCGCAGCAGGTCGAACGGCACCAGCGGCGCCGGCCGCGGCAGTTCGCGCAGGCAGAGCAGCACGCCGGCGACGAGGCCCGCCGCCACCATGCCGGCCCCGAACAGCGGCGCTCCCCGCCCCCACAGCTCGACCCCGAAGATCAGCAGGCCGAAGGCGACGGCGTTCAACAGCGCGCTTTTCCAGTCGAACTTGCGGTCGGTGGTCATCGTCCTCGGCAGGGCGAAGGCGGCGACGGCGATGGCCGCCAGCCCGATCGGCACGTTGACCCCGAACAGCCAGGGCCAGGGGGCGACGGCCAATATGGCCGAGGCCACGGTCGGTCCGACGGCGGCCGAGATCGAAACCACCATGGCGTTGATCCCGATGCCCTGGCCCAGCCGGTCCTGCGGATAGGTGAAGCGCACCAGAGCGCCGTTGACGCTCATGATGCCGGCGGCGCCGAAACCCTGGACGATGCGGGCGAAGGCCAGCGCGTCGATGGAGCGCGCCAGGGCGCAGCCGAGCGAGGCGGCGACGAACAGGGCTAAGCCCGCCTGATAGACGCGGCGATAGCCGACGATCTCGCCCAACGCCGCCAGCGGCAGCAGCGAGATCACCGTGGCCAGCTGATAGGCGTTGACCACCCAGATCGAGGCGGCCGGGCTGGCGTGCAGGTCGCGCGCGATGGTGGGCAGGGCGACATTGGCGATCGCCGAGTCCAGCACCGCCAGGGTCAGGGCCAGGCCGATGGCCAGGATGGCCCAGTAGCGCCTGGGCGTCGGCAGGCCGTCGGGTTCGGTATCGGATGGCATGGAGGATGAGGCGACGGTCAAACATCCTCCGGGAACACGGGTTCGAAGCCTTCTCTCATTCCGCTTCGCCGCCCGCGCGTCAAACGGAGCGGTTCGACAGCGGTTCCGGCTGGCCGCCGCCGAACTGTCGCGTTACGGTCACAATACGCGCATGTCGGCGCGGGCTGCCTGGCGAATCGACGCCCACCGCCCATGGACCGCGAAGCCTATCAGGTGCTCGAAGCTCTCGGCCGCGGGGCGCATGACGAACTGGCCGGGCGCGAACGCTGGATCGACGCCTTCAAGACCATCCGCTGGGTGGTGGAGAGCGACAAGGGCCCCGTCCTGACCTCCGAAGGCCGCCACGCCCGCGATCAGCTGGCCGCGGAATAGACGCTCAGCCGCCGGCGCACTGGCGATCGGGACATTGCGCAGCGCGGCAGCGACCGCCTGGCTAGCGACAAGCGGTGTCTGGCCGCCATGTGACGCTTTTTTAGGCGCCTTCGGAACCGAGTTCGGGCGCGCTCGTTGACGGCTCCAACACTTCGCCATGGGAGGCTGACATGGGCCGTTCGATTCTTCTTCTTTTGCTGGGCGTGCCGATTCCGATCGTCATTCTGCTCGCCCTGATTTGGCGCTGAGCCGGTTGGGGGACAGAGATATGGCAACCGACACCACAATCGTCGCGGTCGACGCCACCCCGGCGCGGACCGTCTCCGCCGTTTCCTGGGCCGCCATCATCGCCGGCGCCGTGGTCGCGGCAGCAGCTTCGGTGCTGTTGCTGGCCCTGGGCTCCGGCTTCGGCCTGGCGTCCGTTTCGCCCTGGGCCGGCGGCGCCTCGCCGGCGACCTTCACCGTGATGACGGCCATCTGGCTGATCGTCATGCAGTGGATCGCGTCAGGGCTCGGCGGTTATCTGACCGGCCGCCTGCGCACGCGCTGGATCGGCGCCCACGTTCACGAGGTCTTCTTCCGCGACACCGCCCACGGATTTCTCAGCTGGGCGCTGGCCACCGTCATCACCACGGCCCTGTTCAGTTCGGCCGCCATCGTAGCGGCCGGCGCCGGCATGCATGCCGCGGCGCCGGCGGCCGTGTCGCAGCAGGCTCTGGGCTACGACGTGGACCTCCTCTTCCGCTCATCGCACCCGGACGTGACGCCATCGGCCGCGGACACTCGCGCCGAGGCGGCTCGGATCCTGACGGCCGGCATGGCCAACGGCGCCGTGCCCACCGATGACCGGGCCTGGCTCGATCAGCTGGTCGTTGCCCATGCCGGCATCTCGCAGGCCGAGGCCGATCAGCGGGTCGGGACCATCGTCGATCGCGAACAGGCGGCCGTGGTCCAGGCCAAGCAGGCGGCCGACACCGCGCGCAAGGCCGCCGCGGCCTTCGCCATCTTCACCGGCCTCTCCATGTTGATCGGCGCCCTGATCGCCTGCGTCGCCGCCGCCCTCGGCGGGCTGGAGCGCGACGAGCATCCTTAGTTAGGGCTCGATCGGAACCCCGGCGCAGCGCTCCGGCGCGCGCTGTGGGTTGGCGACGGCGATCTGATCACCGGGCAGCCGCACCTGGTAGTCGGAGAACCGCGTATCGGGACGGCGATAGTCGGTCGAGACGTATTGCGCGCCGCAGAGAAAGGCCGCATCGCGGCGTTTGGTGTCGTTGGCCCTGGACTCGACGGTCTCGGCGT
>DASYAQ010000184.1:0-4178 GCA_036501225.1 Caulobacteraceae bacterium
GCCGGCGCCACCCATCTGATCCTGCGCGTCGGGACGGAGCCGGTCGGGGTGCTGCGGATGCGCTGGTTCGCCGATTTCGCCAAGCTGGAGCGGCTGGCCATCCGCAAGGAATATCGCGGCGGGCCGGGCCTGATGATGCTGGCGCGAGCGGCGTTCTCGCTGGCCGAGGCCAAGGGCTATCGCACCCTGATGGGCCACGCCCAGATGCGGTTGACGCCGTTCTGGAAGCGCTATTTCGGCGGTTGGGTGCGCCCGGGCCGCCCGAGCTTCTCCTTCTCCGACTACGACTATGTCGAGATGGAGTTCGCCCTGCATCCCCCGAAGGACGCGGTCACCATCGACGCCGATCCGTTCGTCCTGCTGCGGCCGGAAGGCGAGTGGGACCGTCCGGGCGTGCTCGATCGATCGGCCATCCATTCCCCCGAACAGGTTTGCGCGTAGCCCATCATGTTTCATGTCCGATCCGACCAGGCGCAGACGGCGCGCCATCTGGTCTGCCTCGATCTCGTCCAGCAGCCCGAACCGCCGATGGCGGAGACGCAGCCGCGCATCGACAAATGCCGCCGCCTGCTGACCTATGCCCGCACCTCGGACTGGACGATGAGCCACGTCTATCCGCACACGGCCGGCCGATCGACCAAGCCGCTGGTCGGGCTGGAGCCGCTGCCCAGCGAGCCGGTCTATTACCGGACCGGCGCCTCGGCCTTCTCCAACCGGGTGTTCCGCCGCTCGCTCAAGGAGGGGCCCGAGCTGGAGCTGGTGATCCTGAGCCTGTCGCTGTCCTCGACCGCGTTGGGCACGGCGCTGTCGGCTTACGACCACGACATCGCCGTGACCCTGATCGTGGACACTCTTCGCCAGGACGCGGCCAACGCGTCCGGTCTGGAGGCGATCGAGACCGTCACCCGGGCCCTGGTCGCCCCGTTCGTGCAGATTCGCCGGGTCGACGAACTGATCGATCAGCGCCGCGGCTTGCGGCTGGTTCAGGCTTGACGTTACGTCACATTGCAGAGCCTGCCGGCGCCGCATAGGGTTGAGTCGTCCGTCTCAATCGGCGGACTGCAATCCACCCGCGAGCGAGGCCGCATGACCGCGACGCCGGATCCGATCGACATCGACGTTGGCGCGCGCATTCGCGCCAGACGCGTCTTTCTGGGCCTGAGCCAGACCAAGCTGGCCACCGCGCTCGGGCTGACCTTTCAGCAGGTGCAGAAGTACGAGCGCGGCGATAACCGCGTCTCGGCCTCGACCCTGGTCAGGGTCGCCGGCGCGCTGGACACCTCGGTGGCCGCCCTGGTCGGCGAGGACGGGGCGCGGGCGGACAAGCCGATGTTCCGCCACCTGGCCATGCCCGGGGCCTTCGACCTGCTGGACGCCTTCGCCAAGATCGCCGATCCGGAGGTTCGCCGCGCCGTCGTCCGCCTGACCAAGACCCTGGCCAAGGCCGCCGACCGTTCCAACGCCGCCTAGATGAAAACCCTGATCAACAGCGTCGCTGTTCTGGCCATCGCGGTCAGCGTCATGGGTTGCCATCGCCACGGCGGCGGGTCCGGCCGCGCCTCGATCCGCACGGCCTGTGCGACGGACATCCAGCAGTTCTGCGCCGACGTCGATCGCAGCCAAATCCGCGGCTGCATGAAGACCCACGCCGATCAACTCTCGGCCGGCTGCAAGGCCGCCATCGCCGCGCGCGCGGCGTCCAGGTCGGGCGCCAAGCCCGCCGCGACGTCCGCCGCGCCGGCGGCTCCGGCCAACAAAGGCTAGTAGACCACCACCGAGCGGATGCTCTCGCCGCTGTGCATCAGGTCGAACGCCTCGTTGATGCGCTCCAGCGGCAGGGTATGGGTGATCATCGGGTCGATCTCGATCTTGCCGCCCATGTACCAGTCGACGATCTTCGGCACGTCGGTGCGCCCGCGCGCGCCGCCGAACGCCGTGCCGCGCCAGACCCGGCCGGTGACCAGCTGAAACGGCCGGGTGGCGATCTCGGCGCCGGCGGGCGCGACCCCGATCACCACGCTCTCGCCCCAGCCGCGATGGCAGGCCTCCAGCGCCTGGCGCATCACCGTCACATTGCCGGTGCAGTCGAAGCTGTAGTCGGCGCCGCCGCCGGTCAGGTCGACCAGATGGGCGACGATGTCGCCGGAGATCGCCTTCGGATTGACGAAATGGGTCATGCCGAACCGCTCGCCCCAGGCCTTGCGATCCGGGTTCAGATCGACGCCGACGATCATGTCGGCACCGGCGAGCCGCAGGCCCTGGACCACGTTCAGGCCGATGCCGCCCAGGCCGAACACAACGGCGTTGGCGCCCGGCTCGACCTTGGCGGTGTTGATCACCGCGCCGACGCCCGTGGTCACCCCGCAGCCGATGTAGCAGATCTTGTCGAACGGCGCGTCGTCGCGGACCTTGGCCACGGCGATCTCGGGCAGGACGGTGAAATTCGAGAAGGTCGAACAGCCCATATAGTGATGGACGGTCTGGCCCTTGTAGGAGAAGCGCGAGGTCCCGTCCGGCATGACGCCGCGCCCTTGCGTCGCCCGTATCGCCGTACAAAGATTGGTCTTCCGCGACAGACAGGACTTACACTGCCGACATTCCGGCGTGTACAGCGGAATGACGTGGTCTCCGGGCTTGACCGAGGTGACGCCGGCGCCGACCTCGACCACCACGCCGGCGCCCTCGTGGCCGAGCACGGCGGGGAACAGGCCTTCGGAATCCAGGCCCGACAGGGTGTAGTCGTCGGTGTGGCAGATTCCGGTCGCCCTGATCTCGACCAGCACCTCGCCGGCGCGCGGGCCATCCAGGTCGAGTTCGACGATCTCGAGCGGCTTGGCGGCCTCGAAGGCGACCGCGGCGCGGGTCTTCATGGCTACTCGGCGGCGACGAGATCGACCTTGGCGCGGTCCTTGAAATTGATCGCCTGCAGATAGCGGATGCCATCCTCGGCGATGTCGTCGCCGACCATCCGATCGCCCTCGGCGCGCAGTTCGTCCATGTCTACATAGGCCGCATAGAATCCCATCGTCCGGTCGGTGATCAGGCCCGCGTTCAGCAAGGTCTTGATCAGCACTCGGAAGATATTGGTCTCGCCGCGAAAGCGCATGGTCGGGTCGCGGTGCTTGCGACGTTCCACCATGTCGGCCATCACCCGCTCCGGATCGAGGTCGAACTGGCTGAAGATCGCCTGTTGCTGCACCGGAGAGCCCTGGTTGAACAACAGGCTCTGAGCACAGTGGGCGGACCAGTCCTCGACCATGTTGCGCTCGGACTCGGTCAGTTTCGGGATGGTGCGGTCGGCCCAGATCTTGCCGAACTTGTGGTGGAAGGCCTCGTCGGTCATCACCAGCTGGAACAGCTTCTTGGCCACCGGGTCGCGGTTGTTGCGATAGCCGGAGGCGAAGGCGCCCATCGCCAGGCCCTCCACCAGCATCTGCATGCCGATGATCTTCTTATAGACCTCCGGCGCCTCGATGATCTCGACCAGGAGCGCCTTCAGCGCCGCGCCGCACGGTACCGGCCGGCCCCAGCGCGACTTGATGTACTTGGCGAAGGCGGTGACGTGGCGGGCTTCTTCGCGGGTCTGGTTGGCGGCGTATTCCTGCGCCCCCTGGTCATAGAGCACGTGGCAGAGCGAGGCCGACAGGTTCAGCGCGCCCTGTTCGCCGTGCAGGATGGACGAGAAGTTCCATAGCTGCATGTAGTTGATAAAGCGGACCTTTTCCTTCGGGTCGGCCAGCTTCTCGGCGACGTAAGGCAACTTCAATATGCCGTTCTGCTCCTCCGGAACCATGGCGGTGTTTTCCATGTCGAAGGGCTCGTCGAAGTCGATATAGCGCTTGTCGAGCGGGTCCCAGAAGTGGTCGTGGGTGGCCGAGATGATCTTGTCGAACGCGGTCGAGCGCGCGTTGTAGCGGTCCAGCTCCAGCATGGACTCGAAGTCGTCCGGCGCCACCGCGCCATACATCTTGTCCTTGGTGATGTTTCCGTCGGCCATCGTGCGCGCTCCTGGGACGAGACGAGAGGATGCCGCGACGAGGGGAAGCTCGCAAGTCTTATGTGAACGGCGTTCAGACTGGGACGGCGCCCAGGATCATCTCAGCCGCCTTTTCGGCGATCATCACCGTCGGCGCGTTGGTGTTGCCGGAGGTGATGGTCGGCATGACCGAGGCGTCGGC
>DASYAQ010000185.1:0-6773 GCA_036501225.1 Caulobacteraceae bacterium
GCACGGTGCGGGCGTCCGCCTGCACATAGCGGGCCTCGGTGACATCCAGCACCCCGCCGGGCTCGACCAGCCGGAAGGGGTCGCTGTTCTCATAGAGCATGTGCGCCGAGACGGTCTCGGGCGTGCAGCGGTTGGCGGCCGCGAGCGGGCTGATGCTGAAGCCCTGGCGATCGACGCTCATCATCACCCCTGGATTGGATGGGTTCAGGGTGCACAGACCGCCGCACTCGGCGATCTTGGCGGCGTGCCAGGCCGCGCCGGCGTCCTGGCCGCGCCGCAAGGGGGCCGCGGCCAGGACGGCGGTGTCGGTGGTGCGGCCGCCGAGGATGATGTCGGCGCCCTGGTCCAGGGCGGCGATATAGGGCTCCGGTCCGAGCAGGGCGACGATATGGGCGCAGGCGTCGATGGTGGCTTCGTCGAGGGGCTCCGCCGGGGCCAGCGGCCGGATCGCGCCGGCCAGCGCCTTGGCCTTCAGCACCGCCTTGTCCTGCTCCGAACAGAGCAGCGCGATGCGCGGCGCCGTGCCCTGCTCGCGCGCGACCTCGAGCACGGTGTCCAGGGTCCAGTCCAGCGCCTCGTCGCACCCCGACGTGCCACACGAGCCGATCAGCAGCGGGATGCCCGCCCGTTCGCGCGCCGCCATCAGGATCGACAGGTCGCGCTTGACCGCCTGGCGGCTGTATTTCGACTTGCCGGTCGCCAGATAGGCCGGGCCGCTGTCGGTCGATCCGGCGTCGAGCGCGATGGCGTGGGGGTTCAGCGCCATGCCGGCCTCGACCTCGTCGGCGCGCACGCCGGAGCCGAGGGCGCCGGTCGGCACCAGCACCCGGGTCGCGTCTGCCTGCTCGTCCGTCATCGACATCCTCCCGCCGGCGTCCGCATCGGCCGCGGCCATTCCAGCTTGCGGAACACGGTTCGAAAACCCGCTTGTCGCGCCGAGGCGAAGTTATCAGGAGCCCACATGCGGCGAACATTGAAAAGAGTCACCCTTGGCGCGCTAGGCGTCGTGGCGGCGGCGCTGATCGCGGCCCTTGTCGCCGCCGCCGCCCTGGTCTTCCCGGCCGTGCCGAGATCCGTCGCCAGCCTGCATTTCGCCGGCTTCGTGCACCTGCCGAAGAGCCGGACAGGCGGGTGGCTGACGGTGCTGGACTATCTGACCGTCGACGACGACAGGCTCTATGTCACCAGCGAGAGCACCGGCGATGTCTATCAGGTTCCGCTGGGCGGCGGAGCCCTGCCGCCGCCGGGGTCGATCCGGGTGGTCGCCGGCGCCGGCGCGGCGCACGGCGTGGTGGTCGATCCGGCCGGCAGGCTGGCCTTCGTCACCCGCAGCGACGCCGATCATGTCGACGTCTTCGACCCGACGTCGCTGGCGACGGTGAAGTCGATCAAGGTCGCCGACGATGTCGACGCCGCCATCTTCGATCCGGCCGACCGGCTGGTCTATGCGGTCAGCGGCGACCCGCACCTGGCCAGCCTGATCGATCCGGCGACCCAGGCGAATGTCGGAACCATCGCGCTCGGCGGCAAGCCGGAATTCGCCGCCTTCGATCCACAGACCCGGCTGGTCTACCAGAACCTGGAGGACGGCGACGCGGTGGCCGCGGTCGATGTGGCCAGGCGCACGGTGGTCGATCGCTGGTCGCTGGCGCCGTGCCAGGGTCCTACCGGCCTGGCGCTCGACCTGGCGAACCGGCGCCTGTTCGCGGTTTGCTCGAAGAACGCGCTCATGGTGGTGATGGACCTGGCCAGCCATCGGGTAATCGCTTCGCTCGCCATCGGCGGCGGGCCGGATTCGGTCGCCTACGACCCGGTGCTCAAGCGCCTCTACGCCACCGGCAAGTCGGGTATCCTCTCAGTGATCCAGCAGGACGGCCCGGACGCCTATCGCACACTCGACACCGTGAAGCTGCACTACGGCGCCCACACCCTGGCGATCGACCCGGCCACCCATCGCCTCTACATCGCCTATGCCAGCCTGATCCTGCCGCCGCGCCTGGCGGTGTTCGACGCAGTGCGCTGAGCCGCCGCGCCATGGCCAGGTTGATACTGCGACACCGGTTTCTGGTGATTCTCGCCTGGCTGGTCCTCGCCGGGATCGGCATCCACGGCATGGGCCTGATCGGGCCGCGCCTGGACTACACCTACGCCACCCCGGGTCAGCCGGGCTTCGACGCCGATCTCAGGATCACCAAACGCTTTGGGATCGATCCGACGTTCGAGGCCGAGATGCCGCTGCTGCAGCTTCCGGCTGGCGTCAGCATGGCCTCGGCCGAGGGCCAGGCCATGGCGGCCGCGACCTTCGACGCCGCGCGCCGATCGGGTCCGGTCACCGTCCAGGACTACGCCACCACCCACGACCCCCGCTTCATTCTCGACCGGGGCCGGGGCGCGTGGGCGCTGATCTCCATCCCCAATCCCGACTATGGAGCCGGGGCGGGAATCGAGGATCGCCTGCCGCGGGTCCTGGCCGCGGCGACGCCGCCGGGCGCCCGGCTGACCCTGACCGGCTATGCGCAGATGCTGTCGAACCAGGGGCCGAACGCCGCCAACATGCTGAAAGGCGTGGTTCTCGGCGGCCTGCTGGCGCTGGTCGTCCTCTTCCTGGTCTATGGGTCGCCGATCGCCGTCCTGCCGATCCTCATGGCCATTCCGGCGGTGCTCTGCACCTATCTTCTGGCCCTCGGGATGACCTACGTCACGCCGGTCAGCTACTTCGTCAACTACACCATCGTCCTGCTCAGCCTGGGCATGTCGATCGACTTTTCATTGATGGTCGTCATCCGCTGGCGCGAAGAGCGGGAGCGGGGCGCCGTTAACCAGCAGGCCGTGCTCGCCGCGGTGAACAGCGCCGGACGCGCGGTCGCGCTGAGCGGCCTGACCTCGGCGGTGGGCCTGTTGTCCCTGGCGGTCCTGCCCGTGCCGTTTCTGCGGAGCGTCGGCTTCGGCAGCATGCTGATCCCTTTCGTGGCCGTCTGCGTGGCGGTCACCCTGCTGCCGGCCTGCCTCTCGCTCGTTGGCCCCGCCCTGGACAGGTTCTGTCTGTGGCCGCGCTCGTCGACCACCTACAGCCGCGCCTGGGAGGCTTGGGGAAGGCTGGTCCTGCGCCATCGCTGGAAGGCGGCGTTATTCGGCGTGGCCTTCATCGCTGTAGCCAGCTTGCCCCTGCGGGCGCTGAATCCAGGCTTCGGCCTGATCGGCGCCCTGGTCCAGACCGGTCCGGCGGCGGAGGCCTTCCACCGTCTCGAGGCCAGCGGCCTTCCCGGCGCGGTCGATTTTCCCATCTACGTCATGACCCACGGCGGGCCGGAGGCCGTCCGCCAGGCCGAGGCGATCGCCCTGGCCACCCCGGGCGTCTCGGCGGTCTTCGCGGCGGACACGCCGGATTTCCGCAAGGGCGCGGACGGCCTCCTGACCATCATCGCAAAGGACGAGGGCGCGCTACCGCAAGGCAAGGCCGTCGTTCGGCGGCTGAGACAGCGCCTGTCGGGCCTGCCCGGCGGCGCGGCGGATGTCGGCGGGGCGACCGCCGAGGCCATGGCCTTCACCGACGCGGTCTACGGCAATTTCCCGCTGCTGCTGACGGTGGTCAGCCTGGTGACGCTGGTCATCCTGATCCTGGCGTTGCGCTCGGTGGTGCTGGCGCTGAAGGCGGTCTTGCTCAACGTGGTGTCCCTGGGCGCGGCCTTCGGCTTCATGGTCTTCTTCTGGCAGCAAGGCCACGGATCGTCGCTGATCTATGGCATGCCGGCGACGGGCGCGATCCGCATGTGGATCCCGGCCATCGTCTTCGCCTCGCTGTTCGGTCTCTCCATGGACTACGAGATCTTCGTCCTGTCGCGCATCCGCGAGGAGTACGACCGGACCGCGTCGACTGAGCAGGCCATCATCGGCGGCCTGGCCAGGACCGGCCGGCTGGTGACCTGCGCGGCCCTGGTCCTGATGGTCACCTTCCTGTCGCTCAGCATCGATCCGAACCAGATCGTCAAGATCCAGGCCTCCACCCTGGCCGTCGGCATCATCATCGACGCGGTGATCATCCGCACCCTGCTGGTCCCGGCCCTGGTCTCGCTGATGGGCCGCCTGAACTGGTGGATGCCGGCCTGGCTGGCTGGGCTGCTGCCGGCGCGATCGGCGGTTCCGGGGCCTTGAGCGCGGCGGGCCGCGGGTTCACTGCGCCGGTTTGGGGGACAGCGGTTGCGCGGCGGCGCGGGACTTGACCGGCTCGCCGATCAACGTGCTCAGGCCGTCGACGATCCGGCGCGTCATGACTTTGGCCGACTGGCCCGAGGCGCTGGCGGACAGGGACAGCGCGCCGATGCCGCGTCCAAGGGCCCAAAGCGTCAGGGCGACATTGGCCAGCTTCTCGTCCGGCACGCCGAACCCCTGCAGGGACAGGCTGAAGGCCTCGAAGGCTGCCGATTCGGCCGCCTTGACGGACGGATGATTCACCAGCAGCCGTTCGCTGTACATCAGGGCGTAGAGCGCCGGCCGGTCGCGGGCGAAATGCACGTAGGCGTCGCTGCCGGCGTGAAAGGGCGTCCTGTGGCGCGGCGCGCGCAGGGCCTCGGCGATCGTCCGCTGCAGCTCGCGAAACCCGTCTATGGCCAGCTCGGCCAGCAGCGCGTCCTTGTTGGCGAAGTGGTAGTAGAGGCTGGCGACGCCGGTCCGCAGTTCGGCGGCGATATCGCGCAGGTTAAGCCCTTCGGCGCCGCGCGCCTCGAGCAGCGGATGGGCGGCCAGCAACGCGCGCTGGCGAAGATTGGCCGGTCCAAGGGCGTGCCGGGGGCCGCAGGCAATGGTCGTCAAGGCCGGCTCCTTCACCGCGATGGCGGTCGTCGGCTCAGGGTAGCGCACATCATCCGGCGGCGCATCCGATCGGATGCGCCGCTAGGCGCCGACCGCGGCAGCTTGCGGAACACGGTTCGACGCTCGCACCTGGTCTCATGATCAAGGCTCCCGCAAACGACACATCGATATCCGTCGCCACAACCGCCGCGCCTCACGGGTCGCGGTCCGCGGCGCGCGGGTTTCGCCGCCTCTGGGCGCGTCTCGGCCCCTATTGGCTGGCGGCGCTGGCTTCGTCCTCGCTGGGACCGGGCCAGCAATGGCGGATGCCGCCCATGGAGTATGGCGACTTCCTGCACAATCCGACGCCCAGACGCTGTCGGTCGCCGCCGCGTCAGCCAGATCACTTCGGCTAGGGCGGGGGTGCGGCGGCGACGTAGGGGTTCAGTTCGACGATCCGCTGGCTGTCGACCTTGAAGCGGACCTTTTCGCCGACGGTGGCGCCGGTCAGCAGCTCCGGCTTGGCGACCACGAAAGGCATGGTTCCCGCAGGCCAGTTGCGCACCAGCACCGGCTCATAGGCGATGGTGATGCGGTTGGAGACCGGGTCGATCGCCTTGACCACGCCGATGATGTCGCTGTCGCTGACCACGACCGGGCGAGACGGCGGCGGCGATTGATGCGGGCCGCCGCTGCCGCCGGACGGAGGTTGGCCATTGCCGCCGCCATGCCGATGGCCGCCGCCACCACCGCCGGGACCGCCCTGGCCGCCGTACTGGGCGTGAGCGGCGCTCGCGGCGAGGAGGGCGAGGACGAGGGCCGGGACGACAGGGTTACGCATGATCTGGGGTCCACAAGAGGAAGCGCATCATCAGGCCCCCAGAATACGCCCCCGCGAAGGCAAACCGATCTCGCGGCTGAAATCTGGCGGCTACAATCGCGCGCGCGATTGGGTTAGGGAGGCGGCATGAGCGAGCAGGCGGACAGAGCGGCGGGCGGGGCCTCGCCCGAGGCGATCCAGGCGCACTATGACGTCGGCAACGGCTTCTACCGGCTGTGGCTGGATCCGACCCTGACCTATTCCTGTGCGCTCTGGGCCGGGGCGGGCGACACGCTGGAGGCGGCGCAAGCGCGCAAGCTGGACTGGATCGCCGAACCGGCGCTGCAGCGCCGCGCCAGGCGCGTGCTGGACATCGGCTGCGGCTGGGGCGGCATGCTGGCGCGCCTGACCGCAGGCGGCGTCGAGCATGGGGTCGGGCTGACGCTCAGCCAGGAGCAGTTCGACTATGTGACCGCCCTGGCCCTGCCGGGCGTCGAGGTGCGGCTGGACAGCTGGCGCGATCATCGGCCGGACGCGCCCTACGACGCCATCGTCTCGGTGGGCGCCTTCGAGCATTTCGCCGACCTGGACCTGAGCGACGAGCGGCGGATGGCCATCTATCGCGAGTTCTTCGAGGCCTGCCACCGCTGGCTGGCGCCCGGCGCGCCGCTGGTGCTGCAGACCATCGCCTATGGCCCGGTGCCGGCCCTCGCCGGCCGCGAGCTCTTCCTGGACTATTTCCCGGAGTCGGACCTGCCAAGGCCGTTCGAGATCTTCAAGGCCTGCGACGGCCTCTTCGAGGTCACCGCCTTCCGCAACGACCGCGAGGACTATATCCGCACGTTGAAGGCCTGGCACCGCAACCTGCGCGCCCAGCGCGACGCGGCGGTGGCCGAGGTCGGCGAGGCGAAGGTCGAGTTCTACAAGCGCTACCTCGGCGCCTCGGCCATGATGTTCGCGGCCAGGAACACCGTGCTCCTGCGCCTGAAAATGACCCGCGTCCCGTAACGCCAGGCCCACCGCCCCCCACCGCTAAGTCACCGCGTCGGGCACGGCCTCGAGGGCCGGCAGCGGCTCGCCGGCGATCACCGCCTCGAAACTGCGCAGGCGCTTATAGACCGACAGCAGGTCGACGATCGTGGTCCAGGAATTGACCAGGTACTGG
>DASYAQ010000186.1:0-16821 GCA_036501225.1 Caulobacteraceae bacterium
GCAGGTCGCGGCCGGCGACATCCTGATCGGGGCGCCGGTCTCCGTCCCCGACCCGACCGACTTCTCCATCAACGCCTACCACTCGCTCACCGTCACCGCCCCGATCACCGACAGCGGCGCCGGCGAAGTCGATCTGAACACGGGAATTGGCGGCGACTATTCGTTCGTCAACGGCGGCGCGCTGACCTTCACGGCCGCGCCGAACAGCGGCCAAAGCCTGTTCATCAACAGCAATCAATACACCCTGCTCTACACCCAGGCCGATCTCCTCAGCATCAACGATCCCAACAACGAATCAGGCGGTCTCGGCGGGCTCTACGCCCTCGCCGCGCCGCTCGATTTCGACACCGGCGGCACCGGGACGGTGTTCACCGGCGCGCCGATTGCGCCCACCGTCTATGCGCCATTCACCGGAACCTTCGCGGGCCTCGGCAACACCATCTCGAACCTGAACATCCAGGAGGTGACGCCAGTCGGGCAGTTTTCACCCGCTGGCGAGTCGACCAACGGCGCGATCGGCCTGTTTGGCTTTGTCGGCTCAGGCGGCGTGCTGCGCGATGTCAACCTCGCCAACGCCCAGGTCAGCGGCGGCGATGGCATATGGGCGGGCGCGCTGGTCGGGGACCTCGAAGGTACGGTGATGAACGCCTCATCGTCGGGCCAGGTCGCCGTTGGTGGCGCCACCTATACGACAACCGGGTACGACAACGGCGGTCTCGCCAGCGCCATCGCGGGCGGGCTGGTCGGATACGCCGACGGCCAGATTGTCAACGCCCACTCTTCCGCCACCGTGACCGGCGGCGACGCGATTGCCGGCGGGCTGGTCGGCTTGCTCAACCTTCAGGGCTCGATTGCCAGCTCGTCCGCTACCGGTTCCGTCACGGTCGGCGACAACACCTTCGTAAATCCCTACGCCGGAGGCCTCGTTGGCGAAGCGGCCGGATTCGACAACAGCGGCCCAAGCCTAACGATCACCGGCTCGTCTGCGACGGGCGCAGTTGCTGGCGGCGCCGATGCTTTCGTCGGCGGTTTTGTCGGCAGCGCGACCGAGACCGCCATCAGCGGTTCTTTCGCCACCGGCGCAGTCCAGGGCGGCGCGGGATCGGCCGCCGGCGGATTCGTCGGCGAAATGGACCAGGCTACGGTGACGACTGCATACGCCACCGGCTCCGTGACACAGACCCAGCCGGGCTTTGACGGCGATGAGAATATAGCCGGAGGTTTTGTCGGCGCCCTGACTTTTGGATCGTCGATCACCCAGTCCTATTCCACAGGCGCCGTTCAGACGGTCGGCGGGCCCGACAGCGGCGCCTACACTCTGGCCGGAGGTTTCGCCGGCGAGATCGAGGCCAACAGCTCGGTGAGCAATGCCTATTCACTGAGCCCGGTCAGTTCGACCGGCCAGTACGCCGACACCGGCGGCTTCGCCGGCGTTGTGCTGAACAGCAGCAGCGTCGACCATGTCTACGCCACGGGCGCGGTCAGCGGCTCCGGGCCAGTGGCCGGCCTCGTCGCGGTGCTTGGCACGTCCAACGAAGGCGCGCCGGTCAGCTCGCTTTCCGACTCCTACTGGGACATCGGGACGACCGGCCAGGGCGGCCTCGGCTACAACATCACGGCCGCCGCGATCGGTTTCAGTCCAGCAACCGCAACCGCGGTCATCGGTATCGGAGGTTTGACCGGTCTCAGCCCCTACGCCACGGCCACGTACAGTAATTTCGGGGCTGACCTGACCACCGGCGCCGGCGTCTGGGTCATGGTCCCCGGCGTGACCCGGCCGCTGCTGTCGTCGGAATATTCCACCACCATCACCAACGCCCATCAGCTGCAGCTGATGGAGCTGCATCCGGGCGCCGACTACATCCTGGCCAACGACATCGACGCCAGTGGGACCAGCGCCGTTGCTGGGACGGCGGGCGGACTCTGGAACCCGGCGACCGGGTTCTCGCCTGTCGGCGGCAATGGCGCGGCGCTGTTCACGGGGATATTCGACGGGCAGGGCCACAGCATCTCCGGCCTGTCGATCAATTACACCACCTCGACTCCGCAATCGCCAGCGCCCGGCCTTCACACCGACGGCGTCGTCGGCCTGTTCGGCTTGGTCGGGCCGACTGGCGTCATCGAAGACGTCAACCTGGTCGACGCCAATGTCGTCGGCGGTGACGGCATGCTGGTAGGCCCCCTGGTGGGCGGCCTCCTGGGCACGGTGGATTACGCCTCGTCGTCGCGCTCGCCGCAGGGATCAGCCCTCGCGCAAGTCGGCGACGAGGACAATTCCGGCGAGGGCGTCACGGCCGCCGTAGGCGGCCTGGTCGGCGGCTCGGCTGGCCTGATCATCAATTCGCACGCCGCGATCACCGTCATAGGCGGCGACGCCTTTGCCGGCGGCCTTTTGGGAACCGGCGGGACCGGCGGCCTGGTCAGCAATTCCTATGCGACCGGCGCGGTCAGCGTCGGCGACTACCCCGCCGGTGGCGTGGACAACCCGAACGCCGGCGGCCTGGTCGGCGAGGTCGGCGCATCGAACGGCTCATCCCATACCCTGCTGGCCATCTCGGGCTCCTATGCGACCGGAAGCGTGACGGGCGGCGCGGGCGCCTCCATCGGCGGACTCGTCGGCTCGATCGGCGAAGTGACTGTCGCCGACTCCTATGCGACCGGCGCGGTGACCCAGACCGCCGGTGGGGCGAACGGCTCCCACAGCGCCGCCGGCGGCTTCGTCGGCTCCGTGGAGGACGGCGCGCAGATCCACGATTCCTATGCCAGCGGCGACGTGAGTTCGCAGGCGGCGGCGACCAACAACTTCACTCGCGCCGGCGGCTTCGCCGGGGAGGTCGAAGGCGAAGGCACCGGGGTTTACAACGCCTACGCGCTGGGCTCCGTCACCATCAACGGCTCTGGCGGAGGGGTGAGCCCGGCCGGTGGATTCGCCGGGGCCGTCGACAACGACGGCGAGGTCGACCACGTCTATGCGACCGGACTGGTCATCGGCGTCACGCCCGGCCTGACCGCCGGCCTCGTCGGCCAGGTCGGCTCGGTGGATGGAGGGTTCCAGACCGGCGGCTCGGCTTTCGACGCCTATTGGGACCAGGGCACCACCGGCCAGAGCGTCGGCGTCAACACGTTTGGCCTTGCGACACCGTCAGGGACGGTCCTCGCGGTCGGCGGAAGCGGCCCAAGCGCCTACGCCACGTCCAGCTATGCCAACTTCGATCTGACCAGCGATTGGTTCATGATCCCGGGTGAAACCCGGCCCATCCTGCGGTCTGAATATTCCACCGACATCGGCAACGTCCATCAACTGGAGCTGATGTCGCTGAATCTCGGGGCCAGCTACACCCTGGCGGGCGACATCGACGCCAGCGAGACGACCAGCGCCTCGGGCGTCTTCAACCCCGCCAACGGCTTCGTGCCGGTCGGCGACACCGCGGCGGCGCCCTTCACCGGGACGTTCTCCGGCCAGGGTCATACCATCTCCAACCTGGAGCTGATCGCCGCGGCGGGGGGGAAACAGACCGTCGATGGCGTCACGACCACCGGCGCGGTGGGCCTGTTCGGCTTCGCGGGCGTGGGCGCCAGCATCGGCGACGTCAATATCGCCAATAGCCAGGCGACCGGCGGCGACGGCATGTCGGTCGGGCTGCTGGTCGGCAGCCTGAGCGGAACGGTGTCGGACGCCACCTCGTCCGGCGTGGTGGCGGCCGGCAACGGCGTCGATCCCGCCGGCGGCTTTGCCGATGCCGCGGCCGGGGGCCTGGTCGGATCGCTGAGCCCCACCGGCTCGGTGAAATTCTCCTCGTCCTCGGCCAGCGTCTCCGGCGGCCAGGCCAGCGTCGGCGGGCTGGTCGGCGAGATGGACGGCGGCGATGTCGAGACCTCGTTCGCCACTGGAAGCGTCACCGACGGCGCGTACGGGGGCGCCCAGGTCCCAGCGGCAGGTGGCCTGGTCGGTGCGGCCCTGGTCACCAACGGCGTTACGCCGACGATCTCCGGATCGTATGCGAGCGGCGCCGTCAATGGGGGCGGCTCGTCGGATGCGGGCGGGTTCATCGGCCTTTCGCAAGGCACGATCACCACCTCCTTCGCCATCGGCACGGTGAACGAAGCCACGGCGGTCTCCAGCGGTGTGGACCTGGCCGGCGGTTTCGCGGGCGAAATCTCCGGCGGCGCCGTGTCCCAGTCCTTCTCGACCGGCTCGGTGACAGTGTCGGCTCCGAGCGCGGAGGCCGAGGCGGGCGGGTTCGTCGGCGAGGTCGTTAACGGAGGCGTCATCACCAACGCCTATTCCAGCAGCCCGACCTCGGTCAGCGGATGCATGTCGAACGTCGGCGGGTTCGCCGGGGAGATTCTCGACACCAGCAGCGCGACCGATTTCTACGCCGCCGGCTGTGTCACCACCAACGCCCACGGGGGCGCTCTCGTCGGCAGATTGAGCGGGACCATCACCAACGGTTATTGGGACACGGGCGTCACCAACCAGGGCGCGGTCTACAACTCGACCGGCGGCAGCGAGACCAACATCGTCGGCATGGGTGGCACGACCGGCATCGATCCCTTCGACCGCGACACCTATCAGGGTTTCGACTTCAACTTGATCTGGTCGACTCCCTCCAACGGTGTCTATCCGCAGCTCTACGGCGTCTCGCACGTGCTGCAGATCGTCGCCTCGAACGACATCATCACCTATGGCGAGTTCCCGACCTACACGGTCACCGCCACCGGCCTGCAAGCCGGCGACACCTTCGCCTCGGCGGTGCAAGCCTTCCAGGTGGGGCCGCATCCGTTCGCCCCGCCCGGCATCGCCAGTTCAGGTTACTACGATGTCGGATCCTACGGCCTGAGCGTCTTCAACGTGACCGCGGCCGGCCCTACCCCGCCGTCGGGTCCCTACCAGATCATCTACAACGCCCCTGGTGACTTCCCGACCAATGACGGCGGGATGCTGACTATAAACCAAGCCGCCCTGATCATCACAGCAGTGGACGACGAAAAGACCTACGACGGCGGGTCATCGTCGCTGGCGATGCCCACCTACAGCGGGCTTGTCCCTGGCGACAGCATCGGCTGTCTCAGCGAGAGCTACGACAACCCGAACGCCGGCAGCGATCACGTCCTTACCGTCAATCCCGGTTTCTTCGTCAACGACGGAAACGACGGTCAAAACTATACTGTGGACGCCTCGGGTACGGGCGCTGGAATAATCGATCCATTTGGATTGGACGTGACGTTGCAGGGTCCGGTGGAGAAGCCCTACGATGGGACCACCACCGCGACCCTGAACGCCAACAACTACATTCTCTCAAGCGGCATAGCGGGTGATGACGTCGGCCTGAACATCGTCACCACCGGGACCTATGACGACCAGAACGCGGGCTCCGGCAAGTTGGTGAGCGTGAGCGGCCTGACACTTTCGGGCGAGTCATCGGGAAACTACGTCCTCAATGGTCTGGGTTCCGCGTCCGGCAATGTAGGGACCATCGACACGGTCGATCTGGTCTTGTCGGCGGTGGGGGACACCAAGACCTACGACGGCACGACGCTCTCCGGCGGCACGGTCGGGGAGAGCGGACTTGTGGCCAGCGACACCCTCGGATCGCTCAGCCAGAGCTTCACCAGCAAGGACGTGCTGCCGGCTGGCTGCAGCACGCTGGTGGTCAACAGCGGCTACACGATCACGGAGTCGAACGGCAGCGACGGGTCCGGCAACTATAACATCACCACCGACAGCGCCGGCGGCACGATCAACCCGGTGGACGTGGTGCTGAGCGCCACCGGCGAAACCAAGACCTATGACGGCGGGACCTCATCGTCGGCCAGCCCGACCCTCGACATCCTGTACACAGCCGCCGGCGACACGCTCAACGCCACGCAAAGCTTCGCCAGCAAGGACGCCAAGGGAAACGGCGGCAGCACCCTGGTGGTCGATCCAGGCTATTCGATCGACGACGGCAACGGCGGGGCCGACTACAACATCATCCAGGTCAACGCCGCCAGCGGCACCATCAACCCCCTGGCCCTGACCGCCTCGCTGCAGGGGACGGTCGAGAAGCCCTATGACGGAACCACCGACGCGACGCTGACCAGCGACAACTACAGCCTGCCCGGCGTCATTGGGCAGGACGACGTCAGCCTGAACAATCCCACCAGCGGAACCTACGACAACCAGAATGTCGGCTCCGGCAAGACCGTAACCGTCACTAACCTGCAGCTGTCGGGCAACGACGCCGAGGACTACACGGTCAACAGCTCCGCTTCGAACACCATCGGGATCATTGACCAGGCCGACCTGACCCTGTCGGCGGTCTTCGACAGCAAGACTTATGACGGCACGACGCTCTCCGGCAAAACGCCCGGGGAGAGCGGACTGGCGGCCAGCGACACCCTCGGGTCGCTCAGCCAGAGCTTCACCAGCAAGGACGTGGTCGTGGACGGCTGCAGCACGCTGGTGGTCAACAGCGGCTATACGATCACCGAGTCGAACGGCAGCGACGGGTCCGGCAACTATAACATCACCACCGAGGACAACAGCGGCGTCATTACCCCGGTGGACGTGGTCCTGAGCGCCACCGGCGACACCAAGACCTATGACGGCGGGACCATTTCGCTCGCCAGTCCGACCCTCAGCATCCTGTACACAGCCGCCGGCGACACGCTCAGCGCCACCCAAAGCTTCGCCAGCAAGGACGCCAAGGGAACTGGCGGCAGCACCCTGGTGGTCAATCCCGGCTATTCGATCGACGACGGCAACGGCGGAGCCGATTACAACATCACCCAGGTCAACACCGCCAGCGGCACCATCAACCCCCTGGCCCTGACCGCCTCGCTGCAGGGGACGGTCGAGAAGACCTATGACGGAACCACCGGGGCGATCCTCGGCAGCGCGAACTACAGCCTCTCCAGCCCGATCGGGGAGGACAGCGTCAGCCTGAACGATCCCACGAGCGGGACGTATGACAACCGCAACGCCGGAACCGGCAAGACCGTATCGGTGACGGGTCTGCAACTGACGGGCGCCGATGCTGAAGACTACACGGTCAACAACACGGCCCAGGCCGGCATCGGCATCATCGACCGGGCGGCGCTGACCCTGACGGCGGTGACCGCTGCCAGGACCTATGACGGGACGGTGCTTTCCGACGCCGCGCCGACCCACTCGAGCCTGGTCGCGGGCGACAGCATCTCGGGCCTGACCGAGGCCTATGACAGCCGGAACGCCGGAACACGCACGCTCTCGATCAGCGGCTATACGATCAACGACGGCAATGACGGCGGCAACTACATCGTCACCACGGTCATCGCGCCGGGGACGATCAACGCGGCGCCGTTGACGTTGGCGGCGGTCACCGACACCAAGCCGTACGACGGGACGACGTCATCCAGCGCCATGCCGACCGAGAGCGGCCTGGTCGCCGGCGACAGCATCTCGGGTCTGACCCAGGCCTTCGACAGCAGGGATGCCGGCGCCCGCACGCTTTCGGTGGTCGGCTACACGATCGACGACGGCAATGACGGCGGCAACTACATCGTCACCACCACCATGGCCGACGGAACCATCACGGCGTCGACGCAACCGATCGTGGTCAACCTGCCGCCGACGGACGTGATTCCGCCCGACTTCCAGCAGGAGACGACCTTCAACAACGGCGGCGGCTCGAACACGACGGTGGTCAACGTCTTCCCGGTCGGGTCGCAAAGCCCGGAACAGGAGGCGCTTGGCGACTCCTCGCCGATCACCGGGGCGGGCAACCGCGACCTGTGGACCGGCTCGGACGACACCGACAAGACCTGCCCGCCGAACACGACCTGTCCACCGCCAGCGGGAGCCGCGCCATGACCCCGTCCCGCCTGATCGGGCTCTGCGCGATCCTGGCCAGCCTCTGCGTCGGCGCGCCCAGGCTCGCCGTCGCGGCCGCGACCGGCGACTTCGGCCTCGGGACCAATGCCGAGAAGGAGGCCTGCCGCGCGGTCATGCGCTTCGACGGGCCGAAGGGCGGCCAGGCCTCGGATGTCTATTGCGGCGCCTGGGAGCGGCCGTCGGGGCGTGTCACGGTCTATCCGAGCCAGGCCGCCGCCCAGGCCGCGCTGGCGGCGGTCTGCCAGGGCGACGCCACGCCGCTGCAGAGCGCCGACTTCAGCCCGATGAAGCAGATCGCCTGCGCGCGCACGGACCAGACCGGTCCGCGACGCTATGTGCTGGTCGCCCAGCACGGCCAGCAGGTCATCATCGGCGACGTCTTCCCCTCCGACTGGGCCCCGCTGGTCAGCGCCGCCCGGGTCATGAGCGGCCTCGAGCAGCCGACCGCGGTCGCCGTCACGTCCTCGGCCGAGACGCCTGGCCTGCGCGAAATCGAAGCGGTGTTCCCCAATGGCCCGCCGGGCCAGGCCGCGAGTTCGAACTACGAACTGCTGCTGCGCCGCGCCTATGAATACAACACCATCTGGAGCTTCGACACCGCCGAACGCGACTTCGAGGAGCTGCTCAGGCTGCACAGCCAGGTGGCGCCGGACGATGTCGAGGGCGAAGGCGAGATCCTGGCGGAGATCGGCCTGAACATGTCGAACGCCCGCCGCTTCGACGAGGCGGCCTACGCCTTCAGCGAGGCCGAGGCCCGCGCCCGCGACTCCAACACCCCGATGCTGGCCACCAAGGTGCTGAACTATCGCGCCGTCGATCAGCTGAACCAGCACCATGACGCCACCGCCATGCGCCTGGCCCTGCAGGCCATCCAGGCCCGGGCCCAGATCGCCCGCAACGCCGACACCCAGGCGGGCGACAAGATCAGCGCCGGCGACGTCGGCCGCGTCGAAGCCAGCAACATCAGCGCCGGCCAGCGCAGCCTGCTGGTCTCGCTGACCACCGAGCCGACGGAAGACAAGGCCGCCATCCTGAACGCCCAGGCCTCCTACATCGCCGCCGTCGCCGCCCGCGGGCTGGGCCGCAGCGACGAGCGGCCCCTGCTCGCCACCGCCGAGGCCGACCTGCAGCCGATCGCCTTCCCGCCGGGATGGCTGGAGGGCGACATCACCAACGAGCTGGCCGATTCACGCCTGGCGGCCGGCGACTATGCCGGCGCGGCGACCGCCGCCCAGGCGGGGCTGGCTATCATGGCCAAGGCCGCGCCCGGCAGCCGCGCCCAGGCCCACCTTTATCTGACGCTCGAAGGCGCCCAGGCCGCGCAGGGCAACGTCGCGCAGGCGCTGGCCAACGGCCGCCTGGCGCTGGCCATCTATGACCAGCAGGCGGAATCGCCGGGCCTGCCGCCCGACATCGCCGCCAACCATCTGGCGCTGCTCGAAAAGGAGTGGAAGCGGACCGGGGACGCCAGCCTGGCCTCGGAATACTTCCAGACCCTGTCGCTGGTCTGGGACGGGGCGGCGGCGCAGACCACGGCGCAGCTGGCGGCGCGCCTGGTGCTCAAACAGGCTGGCAGTCAGGCGCGGGACTATCAGGACGACGAGCGGGAATATCGCGCCGCCCTGGCCCGCCAGCAGCAGCTGGCCGCCGATCCGAACACGCCCGGCGACCAGAAATCGGCCGCCGATGCGGCGGTGAAGGCGGCTTCCGACAAATACGCCGCCTCCGAAGCCGCCCTGCGCGACAAGGCCCCGGCCTATCTGGAGCTGCTCAACCCGCAGGCCTCGGCCGCGGACCTGCAGACGGCGCTCGGCGACCACGAGGCCTACTTGCGCATCGTCGTCGGCGCCCAGGGCGGCTATGGCATCCTGGTCGACAAGGCGGTGGTGCATCCCTTCGTCGTGTCCCTGACCGGCGCGCAGATCGACGCCCTGGCCGACCGCTTCCAGCGCACCACCCACCTGAAGGGCCGGCGGCTGCCCGACTTCGATCTCGACGCCAGCGAGAAGCTCTACGCGGCCCTGGTCGCGCCGGTGCAGGACCAGCTCGCGCAGATCGACACCCTGGACGTGGACGTGAACGGCTCGCTGGCCTCCATTCCCTTCGCCGCCCTGGTGGCGACCGCGCCGGACCAGGCCCACCTCGACAAGATTCACAGCGACCAGGACTATACCGGCGTCGACTGGCTGGCCCGACACGTCGCGGTGGCCAATACGCTGGGCCCGGCCTCGTTCATCCGGCTGCGCAAGGCGACTTCCGCGGCCCCGGCGCAGCTGCATGCGGCGGTCTATGGCGACTATGTGCCCAATCCCGCCGCGGTCGCCACGCGGCTGGCCAAGGAACGCGGCCTGTCCGACGCCTGCCGGCTGCAGGTCGAGCACGATCTGCAGCTCCTGGGGCCGCTGCCGGAGACGGAAGACGAGGCGCGCGGCATCGCCGCCAAGTTCCCCGGCGCCCGGCTGGTGATGGGCGCGAGCTTCACCGATGCCGACTTCCTGCACAATCCCGACACGGCCAATGCCGACGTGATCATGCTGGCGACCCACGGCGTCCTCGGCCTCTCGGACTGTTTCGCCGAGCCGGCGCTGCTGACCTCGGTGGGCGCCACGGGCGACGGGCTGATCGAGGCCTCGCAGCTGTTCGACGCCAACCTGAAGGCCCGTATCGTGGTGCTCTCGGCCTGCGACACGGCCGGCGGCGGCAAGCTGGACGAGGCGCGCACCGGCCTGGCCGACGGCGGCGATGCGCTGAGCGGCCTGGCGCGCGGCTTCATCTACGCCGGGGCACGCAACGTGCTGGCCACGGAGTGGATGGTCGACGCCGACACCTCCAACGCCGAGATCAACGGCTTCTTCCGGGGGGCCAGCCTGCCGAACGCCGGGTTGGGACGGGCGCTGGCGGACGCGCAGAAGCAGATCTACGACCAGCCCGAGACCGCGCATCCCTTCTACTGGGCGGCCTTCGTCCTGGTCGGCGATGGCGGCGGCAGCCTCTGAGCAACCGGCTGTGAAGGCGCCGCGGCCCGAAGATTGCGGTCCCGGGCGAGTCAACGGTTAAGCTGTCCAGCCGTGAACGAAGACTCCACCCAGCACCCGCCTCGAAAGACGAGGGGTTTCAGCCTCGCCCGGCTGGTCCGCGAGCGCCGTCACGGTCCCGAAGACCCGATCAAGCCGCCGGCCCGAAAGACCCGCCGGTTCAGCCTCGCCCAGCTGACCGCCGAGCGCCGCCGCGCGGTGATCTCGTTCTCGGCCGGTCTGATCGTGCTCTTGCTGATCCAGATTCCGGCCGTCGAGCAGTCGTTTCTGGGCGCGCCGGACCGGCAGATGATGGACACCGCCTTCAAGTTGCGGGCCGATCTGATCAGGGGAACGGCGGACCCGATCCTGTTCATCGACATCGACGATCGCACGATCAGCCAGCTGGGAACCAAGCCGGGAAGCTTCGACCTGCCCCCGGCGACCACGCCGCGCGCGCTGATGGCCGACCTTTTGGAATTCATCCGCACCGCGCCGCCGGCCCAGGCGCCGCGGGTGGTGATACTCGACGTCGATATCGCTCAGCCGGCCCCCGACGGGCCGGATGCGATCGCGCAGCTGCAGAAGGAGCTGGCCGCCTGGGCGACCACGCCCTCGGCCCCGCCGCTGATCATTTCGCGCCAGCCCTATCCCGGCGCGGCGCTCGGCATGGACACCCCGGCGCAGGTGCTGCCGACAAGTCCCTATGACGCCACGGTGCAGGCGGCGCCGAACATCTATTGGGCGACGCCCCGGGTGCTCGGCGACCAGTTCGGGGTGATCCGCGAGTTCGCGCCCTATGACTGTGTACTGACCAGCACCGGCATGAAACCGCTCTATTCGGCCGCCCTGATCGCCTACCAGTTCATCGAGCGCGACCCCAAGGTGCTCGACCAGGCCGCCGCCAAGCACTGGATGGCCGAGGGCGCCGCCCAGTGCCAGAACCAGACCGCACCGCAGCTGCGGCACGGTGAGCGCATCGACTATCACTTCTCGCTCGACCTCGGCTTCGCCAACCGCGCCTGGCCCAGCCTCGACAAGGGCTGGCCGGGCGCCAAGGCCTGCAGCGACTCGGACTCGGCGGTGGTCATGCGGCTCTCGGCGATCGACATTTCCAGCGCCTTCAAGGCCGGCGGCGACGTCAGCCGCGACATCCTCTGCCAGCACGTGGTGATCATCGGCGGCACCAACACCAGCGGCGGCGACTTCGTGCAGACGCCCTTGAACGAGATGAACGGCAGCGCGGTGCTGGCCAACGCGGTGCGCGGCCTGCAACTGACCCACGGCGGCCTGCGGCCGATCCCGCTGATCATCCAGATCCTGCTGCTGGCGGCGGCCAGCATGGCGATGTCGGCGAGCGCGCTGGCCAGCAACCGCGCGCGCACCCGCACCCGTCAGCTCAGACGCAGTCATGAGAAGCATAAGCTCCGCCATAGGCTGGAGATTATTTTCCTGAACCCTGTTATCCTGAACGGAATAATCGCGCTGACAGCGCACGGCGTTGGAATCGTGCTGCTGTTGGTTTCATTGAATTTCGGTCTGTGGGGATTTGTTTCGGCGCCAGTGTTCGCCGCCGCGATCACCGAGACCGTTCAGGAGTTTGCCGATGGCTAGACCTTGGATCAGGACGCCGGCGCTCGCCGCGCTCGCCGTGGCGACGACCGGGTGGGCGGGCCTGGCGCACGCCTGCGCCGGCGCGGGCGTCATCACCCGCATCGAGGGCCGCGCCCAGGACGTGGTCATCAGCCGAACCGACGGGGGAACGACGTCGACCGTGACCCGCCCGCGGGTGCTGGAAGTGGTCTGTCACAGCGACAGGATCACCACCGTCGGCGCGACCTATGTGGTGCTGTCCATCGATGGCGCCGGCTCGGTCAAGGTCGACCAGCACGCGGCTTACGTCGTGCCGGCGCACGGCGGCACGCCCAGCGTCATCAGCAACGCCTATAGCGCGCTCAACGATCAGGTCATGCCCGACATGAAGCGCCTGCCGTGGAACGTGCGCCTGAAAGGCGCCGGCGACGATTTCGGCTTCGCCCTGCCCTCGCTGCCCACCGGCGGCCAGGAGCTCGAGGCCGGCGATCGCTCGCTGCTGGTGCGGCTGGTCGGCGGCGAAGCGCCCTACACGGTGCAGATCCGCGACGCCAGCAACGCCGTCGTCGCCCATCAGACCAGCCCCGATCACGACGTGGTTCTGCCGCACGTCAATCTGGCCCCCGGCGCCTACAAGATCACCGCCAGCGACTCGACGCCGCGCGCCATGGACGCGACGATCGCCGTGGTCACCACGCCGCCGCCCACCGACAGCGACTTCGCCAGCCTCGGCGATCCCGAGATTCGCACCGCCGCGGCGGCGGCGACCCTGGCCCGCGAGGCCCCGACCCCCTGGTCGTTCGAAGCCGAGCAACAGCTGGAAGCGGCGCCCGCCAACGGCCTGGACCGCGACAAGGTCTACGAGCTGATCGAGAGCTACGGCACCGACTGACGGCCAGCGATCGGCCTGGGCCGGATCGCCTGGATTCGTCTCAACGTCACGGCCCGTAGACGAAGATCGAGTCATCCAGTTCGATCTTCTGGCATTTCGTCTCGCCCCGAGCGGCTCGGCGTGATCTCGGTCGCCGCCCAGTGAAGCGGCGCGGACGCGGCTTCGGCCTCGCCCCGCCTGCTGATTGCACATCGGCGCATCGCCAGCGCACTCCTGGCAGGCGCCGGCGGGCTTTCGGGCCCCGGTTGACAGGGCCGACGTCGCGGCGACGGACGGAGTCCCGAAGGATCGGCGCGGAAATGAGGCCCTCCTTGCGCTCCAGCCGTCGACAGTTCCTGGCCCGCGTCGCCGCCTATGGCGGTTCGGGCGCGGTCTATAGCGTCATGCAGACCCTAGGCCTGCTGGCCCCCGATGTCGCCGCGGCGCGGCCGCTGCTGGGTCCGGACGCGGGGCGCGGCGCGCGGGTGGTGGTGCTGGGCGCGGGCATCGCCGGCCTGGTCACCGCCTATAATCTGGAGCGCGCCGGTTTCGCGGTGACCGTGCTGGAGGCGCGCGACCGGGTCGGCGGGCGCAACTGGAGCATTCGTGGCGGGACCAGGATCCGGATGAACGGCGAGGCCGACCAGACCGCCGGTTTCGCCGACGGCCTCTATTTCAACGCCGGCCCGGCCCGCATCCCCAGCCATCACCAGGGCCTGATCGGCTACTGCCGCGAACTGGGCGTGGCGCTGGAGGTCGAGGTCAATTCCAGCCGCAGCGCCTTCATCGCCGACAGCCGCGACCTGAATGCGCCGCCGATCCAGCTCCGCCGGGCGATCAACGACACGCGCGGGCATCTGTCGGAACTGCTGGCCAAGGCCATCGACAAGGGCGCGCTCGACGACGCGCTCACGGCAGAAGACAAGGCCAGGCTCGGGCCGTTCCTGAAGGCCTATGGCGATCTCGACGACAAGATGCGGTTCACCGGCAGCGAGCGGTCGGGGCTGGCGGTCCAGCCGGGCGCCTTCGACCAGTTCAGCCGGGGCCTGGCGCCCATGCCGCTGGGCCAGCTGCTGGCCAACAACCAGCTGCCGGCGATCCTGTTCGAGGACAACCTCGACATGCAGGCGACCATGTTCCAGCCGGTCGGCGGCATGGACCGCATCCCCTACGGCTTCAAACGCGCGATCCGCAGCCGGATCGTGCAGAACGCCGAGGTGCGCGCGATCCGCACCGAGGGCGACGCCGTCACCGTCGCGTATCGCGACACGCTGTCCGGCGCTCTGGCGGCGGTGCAGGCCGACTATGCGGTGGTCACCCTTCCGCTGGTGGTGCTGGCCAAGATCGAGACCGACTTCGCGCCCAACGTCGCCGCCGCGATCGCTGGCGTGGTCTACGACCACTCCAACAAGATCGCCTTCACCGCGCCCCGGTTCTGGGAGCGCGACCAGGTCTATGGCGGCCTGTCCTTCGCCGGCGGTGAGAACGGCGTGGTCTGGTATCCGAGCTACGGCCTGCACTCCGAGACCGGGCTGCTGATCGCCTCCTACGTCTCCGGCGATGCGGCCGCCAGCGCGGCCAGGCGGCCGCTGGCCGAGCAGATGGCCAATGCGCGGGCCGTGGTCGAGCGGCTGCACCCGGGCCATGGCGCAGACCTGGCCAATGGCGTCGCGGTCAACTGGAACAAGATCCCGTACAATCTCGGGCCCTGGCCGAACTGGCGCGCCTCCGGCGGCGACGAGAACGGCCACAACAACGCCCCGGCCTATCGGCTGCTCAACCAGCCGCACGGCCGCATCTATTTCTCAGGCGCGCATCTCAGCCAGACCCCGACCTGGCAAGAAGGCGCGGTCAACGCCGCCCACCGCACCATCGCCCTCCTGGCCCAGAGGGTCGCGGCTTAGTTTCCAGATTATTCCAGGCCCAACTACACGCCCCTTCTCCCCTCGCGGGAGAAGGTGGCCGGTCTTAAGACCGGTCGGATGAGGGGCCGCGCTGAGTTCTCCGCAGGATTCCAGGCGCCCTCTCACCAATCACCGGTGCGGCCCCTCATCCACCCCCGCCTTCGCGGGGACACCTTCTCCCGCGAGGGGAGAAGGATCGCGGAAGGTCGGCATCTCTTGAGGCTTCGCCTACCGGTGCGGGCGCGCGACGGTGACCTCGACCTCCATCGCCGGGCCGGGCGCGGCCAGGCCGGCGACCTGCACGGTCGAGCGGGCGGGTTTGTTGGGCTGGTCGGGCGTGCCGAAGAACTGCTTGTAGCCGGCCATCATGCCGGCGAAGTCCATGTGGCCGTCATGGGCCGGATCGCCGACCATGTAGATGCGCATCATCACCACGTCGCCGAGGGTCAGGCCCTTTTGCTTCAGCACGTCCTGCATGTGCTTGAACAGGTTCACCGTCTGGGTGGTGGTGTCGCCATAGGCCGCCGGCGTGCCCGGCGGCGCGCTCGGATCGGCCACCGGCGGCAGCATGCCGGACAGGTAGATGAGATCCGAGCCGCCGGGGACCTCGACGGTGGCGGCGATCGGCGCCGTCGGCGCGCCGGTGCGCACCACTGGCGGCGGCGCCGCCTGGACCGCCGCGGCGGTCAGGACGAGGCAGGCGCTCAGCAACAGGGCCTTGGTCATCGGCGGTTCCTTGTTATCGCCAGGCAGTTGGCGGGCAGGATTGCGGCGCGCGCAAGCGGATAGCGGCCGTTCGGGCGTTCGGGCGTTCGGGCGTTCGGGCGTTCGTACGTAAGGGCGCCTAGGCGTTGACGTCCACCACCACCCGGCCGCGCAGCTTGCCGGCGAGGATGGACTCGGCCAGCGTCGGCAGGTCGCCCAGCACGGCGCGCTCGGTCATGGCGTCGAGCAGGCTCAGATCGAGGTCCTTGGCCAGCCGCGCCCAGGCTTGCGTGCGCTTTGGCGTCGGGCACATGACGGAATCGATGCCGGCCAGGGTGATCCCGCGCAGGATGAAGGGCGCGACCGAGCCCGGCAGGTCCAGGCCCTGAGCCAGGCCGCAGGCCGCGACCGCGCCGCCGTAGCGAATCTGCGCCAGCACGTTGGCCAGGGTGTGGCTGCCGACCGCGTCCACCCCGCCGGCCCAGCGCTCGCGGGCGATCGGGCGGCCGGGGCCGGACAGTTCGGCCCGGTCGATGATCTCGGCGGCGCCGAGGCCGGTCAGATAGTCGCTCTCGGCGTCTTTGCGCCCGGTCGAGGCGACGACGCGGTAGCCCAGCCTGGAGAGCAGCGCGATGGCGACGCCGCCGACGCCGCCGGCCGCGCCGGTGACCACGATGTCGCCCTTGTCCGGCGTTACGCCCTCGTGCTCCAAGGCCATGACGCAGAGCATGGCGGTGCAGCCGGCGGTGCCGATAGCCATGGCGTGGCTGGTGGAGATGGCGTCCGGCAGCTTGACCAGCCAGTCGCCCTTGACCCGGGCCTTCTGGGCGTAGCCGCCGTGATGGCTCTCGCCGACCCCCCAGCCGTTCAGCACCACCC
>DASYAQ010000187.1:0-29781 GCA_036501225.1 Caulobacteraceae bacterium
GAGGAAGGCCGCCACCTTGCGCATCTGGATCTCCTCCGAGCCCTCGGTGATCCTATAGCGGCGATGATGACGGTAGATGTGTTCGAACGGCTTGTGCCGCGAATAACCGATGCCGCCGTGCACCTGCATGGCCCGGTCGGCCGCCTCGCAGACCAGCCGGTTGGACCAGTAGTTGCACATCGAGACCTTGTCGGAGATCTGCCGCTCGACCTCCTTGTGGGGCATGTTGTCCATCTCCCAGGCGGTCTTGCGGATCAGCAGCCTGAGCATCTCGCACTGGGTGGCGAGCTCGACCAGCGGCCATTGGATGGCCTGGTTGTCGGACAGCGGCTTGCCGAACGGCTTGCGGCTCCGGGCGTATTTGACGCTTTCCTCGACGCAGAACACCGCCGCCCCCAGGGACGAGGCGGCCTGGCGGATGCGGTTCTGGTGCACGAAGCTCTGGCCGAGCCGCAAACCCTGGCCCTCGACGCCCCAGATGGCTTCGTCCGAGACCCAGACATTGGTCAGGCTGACCCTGGGGTGGTCGGTCGGCATGTTGAAGGTCCAGAGATACTCCTCGATCTTCACGCCGGGATCGGACGCCGGCACCAGGAAGACCGTGATGCCAGCGGAATCGCCATCCTTTCCGGAGGTGCGGGCGAAGGTCATTATGTAGTTGGCCACGTGCATGCCGGTGGTCCACATCTTCTCGCCGTTGATGCGCCAGCCGGAAACGCCGTCCTTTTCCTCGCGGACGGCGCGGGTCTCCATGAAGGTGGCGTCGGAGCCGTGGTTCGGCTCGGTCAGGCCGAAGCCGGTGCGAATTTCGCCCTTCTGCAGCCGTTCGCCATAGACCTCGTACTGGGCGTTGGTGGCGAACTCCTTGAACATGATGATGAAGGGGTTGTTGCCGACGATCGAATGCTCGGTCTGCAGGTCGTTGTGCAGGCCGAGCCCCTTGGCGGCCAGGTGCTCGCGGATCACCGCCATGGCGAGGTTCGTGCCGCCCTTGCCGCCCCATTCCACCGGCCAGGCATAGCGCAGGTGGCCGGCGGCGTCGGCGGCGCGCCGCGCCTCGGCCAGCAGAGCCTCCCACTCGTGCCGGGGCAGGCCCTGGTTGTCCCAGTCGGTGCGGGCGTGTTCGCGCCGGTGGTCGAAGAAGCGGATGTTGTCGTCCCGCTGCTCCATCGGCTTGATCGTGGAGTCGATGAAGGCGTCGAGCTCGGCCAGATAGTCGACCAGGTCTTGCGGCAGGGCGAAGTCCATCGGCGGGTTCCTTTAAGCGGTCTCGCCGTCTCGGCGGGCGAGCTCGGCGCGGTAGGCGGCATAGGTCGGCTGGTCGACGGCCAGCTTGGCCATGGTGGTCGCCCAGAGGTGGTCGGAAAGGCCCGGCGTGGTCAGGTCGAGTTCGCCGGCGCCGATGCGACGGGCCAGCTCGGCGTTGAGTTCGGCCAGGGTCCCGTCGGTCTTCAGGATCGCCTTCAGCCGTTCCAACTCGGCGGCGTCTTCGGCCGGCGCGAGGTCGAGCTGGCGGCGCATCATCTCCAGCGCATTCGCCGCGACCCGGGCCTGGAAAGAGACGGCGCCGGTGGTCTGGGCGGTGACGACGTTTTTCAGGAAGGCGGCGACGGCGCCGATGACTTCCGAAGGGGTGGGCTGATCCTGCATGGTCAGGCCGCCAAGAGCCGCAAAAGGTCGATCTCGTTCTCCGAGGTGCGCCGGGCGATCACCGCCCGCTCGACCGACGGGTCGGCGCCCCTGAACGCCCCGACCATCGAGGCGCACATCACCCCCCAGCGCATGGAGCCGAACACCTCCCAGAAGAGGGCGTGGTCGCGCTTGACCGGGGCGCCGCCGGCGGCCTCGTAGCCGGCCCAGAGGTCCTCGCGCTCGCCGAAGCCGCCGACCGGCTTGTCGACCATGCCGAAGCGCCAGGGGTTGGTGCAGATCCAGCCCAGGTCCTCCATCGGATCGCCGACATGGGCGATCTCCCAGTCGAGCACGGCGCGGACGCCGTCGGGGCCGATCATCAGATTGCCGTTCCTGAAATCGCCGTGCACCAGCTTCATCTCCTCCGGCGGCGGCGGGCAGTGGGCGTCCAGCCAGCGGAAGGCCAGCTCGAACACCGGCCGCGGCGTCGGCGAGGCGCGATAGGTGGCGCGGTACTGCTCGACCAGCTCGGCCGGGGTCGAGCGGCGCAGCCGTGGGAAGTCGTCCGGGTTCATGGTGTGGATGCGGGCCAGCACCTCGCCGCACTGCCGCGCCAGGAAGCTGCGCGCGCCAGCCAGCTCCTCGGAGCGCACGATGCGGCCGCCCAGGGTCTCGCCCTCGACAAAGCCCATGATGAAGCCGTGGCCGAGACCGTCCTCGGGCGCCAGCACATGGTGCACGTCGGGCACGGGCACGCCGACTGCGCCGGCGGCCCCGAGCAGGGCGGCTTCGGTTTCCAGGCCGATAGCGGTTTCCGAGACCCGGGTGCCACCCGGCGCCCGGCGCAGGATCAGCGGGGTGGTTTGCCCATCGGCGACCAGCTCGAAGCGCCAGACTTCCTGCGTCGCGCCGGCGGTCAGGCGGCGCAGGTTGGCCATGACGCCGCCGGGCGCCAGACGCGCCGCCAGCGCGTTCAGGCCGCTCTCGAGATCGTTCTCCGCCGATGACGCCATGAGCCCTGATGTTTCCGTATCCACGTGCGCCGCTCATTGCCCTGCGGCGGCGCCTCGCCTATCAAAACAGCCATAAATCATAAGGCAAGGAGGAGACGCGGCATTGCCGTAAAGGAAGGCAAGCCTTTCCTGGCGGTCCCGTCGAAAACGCCATGATCCCGCCCGAAATCCGCATCCCCGACGATGTCGCCGCGACCCTGGTCGATCCCACGGCTTACGCCGGCCCGCGCATCCACGAGACCTATGCGTGGCTCCGCGCCAACAACCCGCTGGGGGTGGCCCGGCCGGAAGGTTACGATCCCTTCTGGGTGGTGACCCGCCACGCCGACATCCTGGAGATCAGCCGCCAGAACGCCCTCTTCCACTCCGGCGACCGCTCGACCACCATCGTCAGCGCCGATGGCGACGCCCGCATCCGGCAGCTGACCGGCGGCAGCCCGCACCTGGTGCGCAGCCTGGTGCAGATGGACGCGCCGGACCATCCGAAATACCGCGTCCTGACCCAGGCCTGGTTCCTGCCGCAGAACATCCGCAAGCTCGAGGACCGCATCCGTACGATCGCGCGCGCCTCGGTCGACCGCATGCTGGCCTCGGGCGGCCAGTGCGATTTCGTCAGCGAGGTGGCCCTGCACTATCCGCTGCACGTGATCATGGAGATCCTCGGCGTGCCGGAGGCGGATGAGCCGCGCATGCTGATGCTGACCCAGGAGCTGTTCGGCGCCGCCGATCCCGAGCTCGGCCGCGCCGAGAAGGAAACCGCCGATCCGCAGGATGTGGGCGCGCTTCAGGGCGTGCTCGCCGACTTCTACCAGTATTTCGCCCAGATCAGCGCCGAGCGCCGCGCCCATCCGCGCGAGGATCTCGCCACCCTGATCGCCACCAGTGAGATCGACGGCCGACCCATCTCCGAGTTCGAGGCGATGAGCTACTACGTCATCGTCGCCACCGCCGGCCATGACACCACCTCCTCGACCGCCGCCGGCGCCATGCAGGCCCTGTGCGAGCACCCCGACCAGCTGGCCTGGCTGAAGGCCGATCCGGCCCGCATTCCCGGCCTGATCGACGAGGCGATCCGCTGGACCACGCCGGTCAAGACCTTCATGCGTTCGGCCACCGAGGACGCCGAGGTCGGCGGCCAGGCCATCGCCAAGGACGACTGGCTGATGCTCTGCTACGCCTCCGGCAACCGCGACGAGGCGGTGTTCGAGAACGCCGGCGAGTTCCACGCCGACCGCTCGCCCAACCGGCAGCTGGCCTTCGGCTACGGCGCCCATCTCTGCCTCGGCCAGCACCTGGCCAAGATGGAGATGCGCATCCTCTATGAAGAGCTGTTGCCCAGGCTGAAGTCGGTCGAGCTGGCGGGAGAGCCGCGCATGTCGCAGGCCGTCTTCGTGAACGGCCTGAAGTCGCTGCCGATCCGCTTCGTGGCGGCCTGACCGCATGGCCGAACAGCCCCTGACGCCGGAGCGGATCGCCGCCTATATCGCCACGCGGCTGGCTGACGCGCGCGGGGTCGAGGTCGATTGCCTGTCGCGGATCACCGGCGGCGCATCGCGCGAAACCTATCGGCTGCGGCTGCGCTACCGGGGCGCGGGCGGGCCGGTGGAACGGCGGCTGATCCTCAGGCGCGACCCGCCGGACAGCCTGATCGAGACCCAGCGCGACGTCGAATTCGCCGCCTATCGCGCCTTCTACGGCTCGGCCGTGCCGGTGCCGGAAATGCTGTGGCTGGAAGAGGATTCCGCGCCGCTCGACCGGCCCTTCTTCATCGCCGAGGAGATCACCGGCTTCGAATCCAGCCCGACCGCGCTCTTGAGCCCGCCCTTCGCCGACAAGGCCGAGGCGCTGGGCGTGCACAAATGGACCATCCTCGGCGAGATCTCCCGCGCCGATCCGATCGCGCTCGGGCTGGACCGGCTGATGGCCGTGCCCGAACCGGACGGTTGCTGGACCCGCGAGCTGGACTATTGGGAGGGCGTCATCGACGCCGACCAGATCGAGCCGCAGCCGATCATCCGCGCCGCCATCCGCTGGCTGCGCGCCAATCCGCCGCCGCCGGCGCAGAAGATCAGCGTGGTGCACGGCGACTATCGCACCGGCAACTTCCTCTATGACCGGCAAGGCGTCATCCACGGCATCCTCGACTGGGAGATGGCGCATCTGGGCGACCCGCTCGAGGACCTGGGCTGGGGGCTGAACCGCATCTGGTGCTGGGGCGGCGACGACCGCCGCGGCGGTCTGCTGCCGCGCGAGCAGGCCATCGCCATCTGGGAAAAGGCCTCGGGGCTCGCGGCCGACCCCGCCGCCCTGCACTGGTGGGAGCTGTTCAACTGCGTCAAGGGCCAGGGCATCTGGGTGTCCAGCGCCAAGGCCTGGATGGACGGCCAGAACCGCGAACCGATCCTGATCTTCTCGGCCTGGCGCATGCTGAACATGCAGGATCGCGCCGCGCTGGAACTGATGGGGCGGCTATGACGCCGAACACCCGCGCCATCCTGATGGACCTGGCCCAACGCATGGGCGGCCTCTATGCGCCGGACCTGAAGTCCCCCTACCTGGCCGGCTCCGCCGGGCTGACCGCGGCGGTGCTGATGATGGCCGCCGAGGAGAGCGACCGCACCGCCCATCGCCTGGCCGAGGAGAACCGCGCCATCCGGGCGATCTTCGCGGCGGCCGAGAGCCTGCCGCCGCCCGCCGACCTGGCCGAGCGGCTGCGCAACCTGGCGCGCGGCGACGACGGCGACCTGCGCATCTCGGCCCTGCAGGGCGCCAACGACGCCCTGCGCGACGCCCTGACCGACCTGCATGCCGTCGTCGAGACCCAGCCCGGCGACGCCGCCGCAGGCCTCAACGCCGCCATCTGGTCCGAACTCGCCGCCTCGACCCGCCGCCGCGCCTTCGCGAGTTCGTCCTTCTAAGAATTCGACCGCCAAGCTCGCCAAGCACGCCAAGCCCTTGAATGCGCGCCCCGGCGCGCGAACAGCCCCCGCGCGTCCCCTTGGCGTCCTTGGCGGTCAGATCTGAGCCTGCCTCGTCCCCAGCATTCGAACACGAAGGACACGAAGAACACGAAGAACACCAAGAACACCAAGAACAGGAAGGCGCCGGAGGAACGCCGGACAGCGCCGGCCCTTCGTGACCTTCGTGTTCTTCGTGCCCTTCGTGTCCTTCGTGGTGAAATGCGGCGTCCGCGGCGCGCGAAGCGCTGCAAGGATTCAGCTACGAAAAACACGAAAAGCACGAACGGGTCAGCGGCGTGACCCTGCAGGTCTGGCTCCACAGCGAAGCCTGACGTTCGTGGTTTTCGTGTTTTTCGTGGCTCAAGATCTTCCTTGGCCCGCGGCCAATAAGAAGCGGGCCGGTCTTGCGACCGGCCCGCGCCTTGTTCGTAGCGGCCGTCTCGATCGTCAGAAGTTGATCGAGATGGTCGAGCGGCGGTTCAGCGGTTCCTTGACGCCGTCGGGGGTCTGCACGGCGAGGTCGGTCTTGCCCTTCCAGTCGACCTTCAGGACGGTCTGGTTGACGCCCTGGCCGACCAGCGCGTCGGCCGTGGCCTTGGCCCGGCGTTCGGAGAGCCGCATGTTGTAGGCGAAGCCGCCGGAGGTGTCGGTGTGGCCGACCACGGTGACCGTGGTGGCGTTGCCCGACTTGGCGTAGTCGGCCGCCTGTTGCACCACCGAGCTCGCTTCCGGGGTCAGCACGTACTGATCGAACGGGAAGTAGACCACGAAGTCCTTGGCCACGGGCGCCGGAGGCGGCGGGGGTGGCGGCGGCGGCGGGGGCGGCGGCGGCGGCGGCGGGGGTGGCGGCGGCGGCGGCGGTGGCGGCGGCGGCGCGCCCCACTGATAGCGGTAGCCGATCGCCACCTTGCCTTCGTTGTAGTCGGTCTTGAACTTGTACGATCCGGTCAGGAAGGCCGAGGAGTGGCCATCCCTGGAGAACAGGTTCACCGCGCCGCCGACTTCGCCGAAGGCGCCGGAGAAGTTGTCGCCGACCCCGACAGCGGTCAACGGCGTGCCGGAGAGCAGAACGGCCCGATTGCGGCCGTCGAACTCGTCCCAGACCCGGCCATCGACGGCCAGCTTGATCATGTAGCTGTCGTTGGTGACCACCGGCGCCGAGAGGCGAAGGCCCACAGCGCCGCGGAAGCTGTTTTCGTCGGTGAAGTGCAGGATGGTGCCCAGCACATTGGCGTTGCCGATGGTGGTGGTGGTGTAGCCAAGCGTGCCGACCGGCTCCAGGGTCGCTATGCCGATCGGGATGCGGTAGCCGGTCTCGAATCGACCGCCATAGGTATCGACATTGATCGATCCCGAGCCGGCGAAGGCGTTGGCCCGCAGCGTCAGGAAGTCGACCTTGAACATGCCGTCGATGAAGAACTGATCCATCAGCCAGGTGGCGTAGACGGCGGCGGTGCCGCCGTCGTAGTTCTGATCGGCCAGGCCGACATGGCTGTTGAAGTTCAGTTGCGAGTTCAGATAGCCGCCGGCGACGCCGATCAGGCCGACGCCGCCGCCGATCCTGGTCGCGCCGTCTATCCCGGCGACGATGCCGTAGGTGTCCTGGCGATAGTCCAGGTCGAAGGTGAAGCCGGCCGGCGGATCGATCTTGTCGGTGCGGCTGGTCCAGTCGCCCACCGCCTTGATCCAGACGCCGGGCGTGAACGAGCCGAGATCGCCCGGCGTGAGCAGCGCCGAGTCGCGCAGGTCGGCCTGGCGGTCCTGCCAGGGCGCGGTGACCCACCAGATATTCTGCACCGCGGTGGCGACGATCGGAGCCTCGAAGCCGCCCGGACCGGCCGAGGAGACCAGCACCTCGTTCTGGCCGGTATTGGCCAGGGTGTAGAGCCACACCCCCTTGAGCAGGCCCGCCGCCGTCGGCCCGAAGGTCGTATAGCCGGTTGAGCCCGGATCCAGCACGAAGGCGGCGGTATTGGTCGCCGCCCCGCCGGTGCGCACCAGCACGATGCCGTTGGTGATCGGCACGAAGGCCGCGATGCCACCGGCGTCGGTCACCTTGATGTTGTTGGCGCCGGCGGTGGTGGCCACCGTCAAGGTGTTGCCGAGCGCGCCAGGGCCGGCCAGCGGCGTCTTTGTGGCGATGATCCCGCCAGCGACGCCGACGAAGGCGGTGGTGGTCCCGACCATGAACTCGGTATTCGCCGCGCCGGTGCTCAGGTCGATGAGGCCGGCGTTGGTGAGCAGGATGGGCCCGCCGGTCAGGGTGAGCGTCGCCGCCGCGCCATCGGAACCGACCCTGGTCGTGCCGATGTTGGTGAAGCTGTTGGCGGTGGTGGTCCCGAACTGGAAGGTGGTGGTTCCCACCGTGTTGATCAGCCCGTTGCCACCGGGGCCGCCGGTGATGACGCTGTCCGAGGCCACCGTCGCGTTGCCGGCGCCCAGCGCGCCGTTGCCGAACTTCGACGTGCCGCTGGTCAGCCACACGCCGTTGCCGGTCACCGCGACCGTGGTGTTGGAGATGTTCGGCGGCAGGGTGGCGTTGCCGGCGAAGCCGGTGCCGATCACCCGCGAGAAGTCGACCGTGCCGATCATGTGACCGGCGTCGGTGACCGCGACGCTGCCGATGGTGACGTTGCCGGGCCCTGGCGCGATGATCAGGCTGGTCGGCGAGGCGCCGTTCGCCTCCAGCGTCCCCGCCGCGCCGATAGCGACCAGCGTGGTGGTGTTGGCGGTGTTGTTGGTGAACTGCACCGTCGGGAGGGAGACGTTGGCCACCACCGCGCCAAGGCCGCTGGTCGTGCCGCCATTGATGTTGATGCCGGTGTTGCCGCCGCTGTTGGTGAGGATGGCGATGCCGTCATTGCTGCTGACGTTGCCGGCGACCGTAACCAGGACGCCCGCGCCGCCGAAGCCTTCAACGCCCGTGCCGCCCGTCACCTTCACCGGGGTCGTGCCGGTGTTGACGAAGCCGCCGCCCAGACCGCCGTTGGCGAGCACGCCGATGCTGTTCGTACCGGCGACGTTGCCGGTCACCGTGACGCCGCCGCCGGCGCCCGCGGCGCCCAGGGTCACCGTGGCGTTGCCGCCGCCGGTGAGCGCTTCGACCCCGACCAGCGTGCTGTTGCCGATCACGGTGACGGAAGTGCCGTTGCCGGCCGTGACGGTGGCGTTGCCGGTGCTGATCAAGGACTCGACACCGATGCCGCCCACGCTGGCGACGTTGCCGACGACGATCGTGTTGCTGGCGCCCAGAGTGACGGACGCCGACTGCGAGACGGAGAGGTCGGCGCTAAAGGACAGCAGACCGATATCGTTGTCGCCGCCCTTGGTCCCGACGATGATGCTGCGACCGACGTTGGTCGAGATCAAAGCGGAGCCGCCATTGGCGAGGGCGGTGACGCCGCCTACGATCCCGCCAGCGTTCTCGACCGAGATCGTCCCACCTGAGGCGCCGGTCATGATGATGCTGGCCCGGCTGCCGTGTCCGGTGCTGTGGGTCTCGGCCGTGACGCCTGAATCGTTCGTCCCGGACGTAAAGGTTACGTTGCCAGGGTCTGTGATGTTCACGGTGGCGGACTGGTTGCCGGTCGCAGCCGTTTGAATGGCATGGACGCTATCTTGGCCCGAGAATGGCGCGCCGCTGGCGGTGATGGAAAAGGGCGTCGTAGCGTTGCCTGACGTCACATTGCCGAGATTGATCACGACCGTACCATTCCCGGAACTCGTCGCGAAAACGCCGCCGGCCGCCCCGTTGACGTTGCCACCGACCGTGACGGTGTTGCTTCCGTCGATCGTCGTCGACGTGATCCCCGCGCCGGTGAGACCCGTCACATTGGCGATGGTGCTGACGCTGGCCGTGCCATTGCCGATCGTCGAGACGGCAATGCCGACCAGATTGCCGGTGATGATCTCGCCGGAGATGTTGTTGCCGGTGGTCAACACCACGTTGCCGCCGGTGCTGGTGATCGTGACGGCGGTGAGCGATTGATTGCCCGCGGTGACGATGTTCTGGCCGATCGTGGTGGCGTTGCCGAGCACCAGGGTCAGGTTGGCCGCGTGGCCGATGCGCACGACGTCGTCGAGCAGGACCCCGTTGACGACGGCGCCCGCCGGGCCGTCGAGGTTCACGGTCAGGTTGCCGCCCGTGGCGCCCTCGGAATAGCCGATGCCGGTTGTGTTGCCGCCGATGCAGACCTCCGTCGCCGGGCCGACGGGGGCCGGTGCGAGCGATGTGCCGTTCGTGTCGGGCGTGCAGGTCTGGGCGAAGGCCGCGCCGGGCGTCAGGACGATCGCGCCGACCATCCCGCCCAATCCGGCGAGCGCCGTGGTGGCGAACATGCTGCCGGCCAGCAACGAAGCGCGGCTACGCGAAAAGACACTCGTTGAAGCGGACATGACTTTTCCCCCCGGAGGCGATTGACGCCGTGTTTAGTCTCGCGATTCGATACTGTCGGCTAACATATGTCAACGACCAACGTTTTGTTTCCACGACAGCAACAAAGCATCGTCAGGTGAAGCCGCCGGCTGGGCTCAGAACAGCACCCGCGGGTTCATGATTCGCTTCGGGTCCAGCGCCGCACGGACGGCGCGCAGCGCGGCGACCTCGACCGGCGACTTGTAGCGCAGCGCCTCGTCGGTCTTCATCGCGCCCAGACCGTGCTCGGCGGAGATCGAGCCGCCCATCGCAACGGCGATGTCGTTGACCAGCCTGGCGCCTTGGTCGCGGCGCGCGGTGTGGGCGGCCTGGTCGGCGCCCGCCGCCGAAATCACGTCGTAATGCACGTTGCCGTCGCCGACATGACCGAAGGCGACGATCCGCACGCCGGGCGTGTTTTCCGTCACCGCCGCACTCGCCTCATCGATGAAATCGGCGATGCGCGAGACCGGCACCGAGATGTCGTGCTTCCAGGCCGCGCCTTCCGCCTTCTGGGCGGCGGACTGGTCCTCGCGAATGGCCCAGAAGGCCTTGGCCTGGGCTTCGGTCTGGGCGATGGCAGCATCCTGGATCAGGTCGTCGTTCAGCGCCGCCGCCAGCAGCCGCTCCATCGCCGCCTCGGCCGCGCCGGGCTCGCCGCTGGCGATCTCGATCAGCACGAACCACGGATGGGCGCCTTCCAGCGGATTGCGCCGGTCGGGCATGTGCCTGACCACCAGCGCGACGCCGAGCGCGCCCATCAGCTCGAACGCCTCCAGCGCCCCGCCGCTCTCGGCCTTGGCGCGGGCCAGAAGCGCAATGGCGTCGCGAGGACTGCGCAGGCCGACAAAGGCCACGGCGCGCGAGACCAGCAACGGCTGCAGCTTCAGCGCCGCGGCGGTGACCACGCCCAGCGTCCCTTCAGCCCCGATCAGCAGTTGCTTCAGGTCATAGCCGGTATTGTCCTTGCGCAGCCGTTTCAGGCCGTTCCAGATCTCGCCATTGGGCAGCACCGCCTCCAGGCCCAGCACTTGGTCGCGCATGGTCCCATAGCGCAGCACCGCTGTGCCGCCGGCATTGGTCGAGACCAGCCCGCCGATGGTCGCCGACCCCTCCGAGGCGACGCTGAGCGGAAACCGCCGCCCGGCGGCCAGCGCCGCCTCATGCACCGCCGCCAGGGTCGCGCCGGCCTCGACCACGATGACGTCGTCGGTCGGATCGAGATCGCGAATGGCGCGCATCCGTTCGGTCGAGAGCAGGATCTCCCCTTGCGGAATCTGGCCGCCGACCAGTCCGGTATTGCCGCCCTGGGCAATGATGGCGACGCCGGCCTCGGCGCAGAGCCCGACCACCGCGGCCACCTCGGCGGTCGTGCGCGGCAGGACCAGCAGCGGCGTCGTCCCGCTCCAGCGGTCGCGCCATTCGACCAGCTTAGGCGCCAGCCGCTCAGGATCGACGCTCCAGCCGCCCTCGCCCAGCACCGCTTTCAGGCGCGAGAGGATGTCGGCGGGGACGAGGGCGGTCATGCCGCGCAGAGTAGTCTTTCATGCGCCGCGCCGCCATTCGGAACCGAGTGCGCGACGTCTCGTTCCTCCCCGGTCGGGTTGGGCCGAGGACAGGAGAAGAGGAAATGGCGGACGGTAACAGCGGCGGCGGCAGTTCCGCCCTGGCCTTCATTGTCGGAGCCCTGGTGATCGTGGTCGCGGTGCTGGGCTTCCTGGTCTACAGCGGCGGCGTCGGCGCGCCCAGCAAGACGGTGAACCTGAACATCAAGCCGCCATCGATGTCGGCGCCGGCGGTTCCCGCAAAACCCGGTTAGGGCAGCTCAACCGACGTAGCCGGCGGCGCGTTTCAGCCGATCGTTGATCGCCTCGCCCAGTCCGTCTTCGGGGATTGGCGAGACGGCGATGGCGCTTGGCCGCGCGACATCGGCGGCGCGTAGAAAGGCGAACAGATTGACAGCGGCCTCGGCCAGGTCGCGGCTCGGGCTGAGGTTGAAAACCAGCGGCGCGTCGGGCGCCGGCCCGAAGGCCAGGAAGGCTTCGCCCGCGCGCGGGCCCTCCGCCTCCAGCCTGAGCGGCGCGTTCGGGGCGTAGTGGCGGGTCAGCCGGCCTGGCGAGCGAGCGGCGTCGGCTTGCGCCGCGGCGAGCGGGCCGATCTGGGCCTCGATCTGGGCCCGGGTCACCGCGCCTGGGCGCAGCAGCCGCGGCGGCCCGTCCAGCACGGCGACGACGGTGGATTCAAGCCCGATGGCGCAGGGTCCGCCGTCAAGGGTCACGGCGGCGGCCGAGCCGGTTTCCGCGACCGCATCGGCGAAAGTCGTCGGGCTGGGCCGGCCGGACCGGTTGGCCGAGGGCGCGACGATCGGGCGGCCGAACCGGCGCAGGACGTCGCGCGCCAGCGGATGGGCTGGCGCCCGCACCGCGACCGTGTCCAGTCCGGCGCGGGCCAGGTCGCAGACGGCGGTCGCCTCTGTCAGCGGCGCGACGATGGTCAGCGGCCCAGGCCAGAAGGCTTCCATCAGCGCCTGGGCGCGGCGGTCCAATCGCGCGAAACGATCGGCCGCCGCCCGATCCTGCACATGGGCGATCAGCGGATTGAACCTGGGCCGGCCCTTGGCGGCGTAGAGCCGCGCCACCGCCGCCGCGTCGGCGGCGTCCGCAGCCAGGCCGTAGACGGTCTCGGTGGGCAGGATGACCAGTTCGCCGGCCGCGAGCGCGCGGGCGGCCGCGGCGGCAGTCAGTGGACGCGATGGGCGACCAGGGCGACGGTAACGGTCACGCTGGTGTCGACCACGTCCTTGGTGCTCCACTTGCCCTGCCCTATGCCGAACGCGGTGCGGTTGAGCGTCACGGCGCCGTTCATCCGGGCCGTATCACCGCTGATGGCCAGGGTGAAGGGCAGCGTTACCGGCCTGTGCACGCCGCGAATGGCCAGGTCGCCGCTCGCCAGATACCTGCCGCCGCCCAGGTCCTTGATCGCGCTGGTGGCGAACACAGCCTTGGGGAACTTCTGCGCGGCGAACCAGTCGGCCGTCGGCATGGCCTGGTCGCGGTCGGCGTCGCCGGTGGCGGCGGAGCCGACGTCGATGGTCACCACCACCTTGGCGGTCGCCACCTGCTTCGGATCGAAGGCGATGTCGGCGGTCCAGCGCTTGAAGACGCCGTTGAAGACGTCGCCGTTCATCCGGCCCTGAAAGCCGAGCTTGGAGCCGGGATCGACCGTCCAGTGCGCCGGGGAGGCGGCCTGGGCCGATGGGGCCAGCATCGCCAGGCCGAGAATGACCAAAGCCAAGCGCATCTCACGTCACCTCCGTCTTGCGCAGTCGCAGGACGGGGACCATCCGCGCCACAACGTCGTCATTGCTGATGAACTGGTGCTTCAGCGCCCCGGCCACATGCAGGACGATCAGCACATAGGCGAGCTTGGCCAGAAGGCCATGGCCGGCCCGGAAGAAATCGTGCGCCGCCTTCATCTGGTCGTGCGGCAGGTTGGCCAGCGGCGCCAGGGTCGGCCACGGGATGAGGTGAAAGAGCACGATCGGAAAGACATGGATCAGCGGGCTTGCCGACGAGAAGGCCCAGCCGGTGAGCGGCAGGCCGAGCATCACCACGTAGAAGAGGACGTGCACGGTCTGGGCCAGCCACTTCTCCCAGCCGTGAAAATCCTCGGGAAGCTTGGGCGCCGGCACGGCGAGCCGCCAGCCAAGGCGCAGCGTGCTGAGGATCAGGACGGTGATGCCGATCGACTTGTGCAGCTGCACCGGTTCGATCTTGGCCTGGCCGTGCAGGGTGTTGAACCACCAGGCCAGCCCGATATTGGTCAGGATCAGCAACGCGACGGTCCAATGCAGGGCTATGGCGCCGGCATTGTAACGGGTCTGGATCGCGGTCTTCATGCGCGGCGATTGTCCTCGGTTTCAGCGGGGGCCTCAAGGACAGACGCGTTCGAGGCGCACGACGATCTCGCGCGTCCGCGACCTGAACGCACCTTGAACGGACGCCGCCTTGTTCCCAGCGGACGCTTGGCGGGCCACCGAAATTCCGCCGTTCACGCGATCGTGAGGCTCATCGGCCTCAAGGCGACCACGCGGTTTTCCCGGACCGGCGACTTCCACTACAAGCTTGGGAACCCATCGGCGGCGGAGCTGGTCATGCCTTTCAAAGCGCCCGTGCGCGATCTTCTGTTCACCCTGACCGACATCGTCGGCATCCACCAGCTCGAGGGCGCCGAACGCTTTCAGGGTTTCGACCTGGATACGGCGGCGGCGGTGCTGGAAGCGGCCGGGGTGTTGGCCGCCGAGGTGCTGGCGCCGCTCGACCAGCCAGGCGACCGCACGGGCGCGGCTTACGAGAACGGCCGTGTCACCGCGCCGCCTGGCTTCGTCGAGGCTTACAAGGCTTTCAGCGAGGCCGGCTGGGGCGGGCTTTCCGCCGATCCGGCCTATGGCGGCCAGGGCCTGCCCAAGGCGCTGGAACTGGCGGTGTTCGAGATGGTTTCGGCGGCCAACATGGCGTTCGGCCTCTGCCCGATGCTGACCAGCGGCGCGGTCGAGGCCATCCGCACCCACGGCGACGAGCGGCAGCGCAAGCTCTACCTGCCGAAGATGATCTCCGGCGAATGGACCGGCGCGATGGGCCTGACCGAGCCCCAGGCCGGCAGCGATCTCGCCGCGCTGACCACCCGCGCCGAGCCCGACGGCGAGGGCGGCTATCGCCTGACCGGGCAGAAGATTTTCATCACCTGGGGCGACCACGACCTGACCGACAATGTCGTGCATCTGGTGCTGGCTCGCCTGCCCGACGCGCCGGAGGGCAGTCGCGGCGTCTCGCTCTTCCTCAGTCCCAAGCGGCTGGTGAGCGGGGACGGCGCGCTGGGCGACCCCAACGACCTGCGCTGCGGCGGCATCGAGCACAAGCTGGGGATCCACGCCTCGCCCACCTGCGTCATGCTGTTCGAGGGCGCCCAGGCCGAGCTGATCGGCGAGCCCAACCGCGGCCTGATGCAGATGTTCACCATGATGAACGCCGCGCGGCTGAACGTCGGCATGGAAGGGGTCGGCGTCGCCGAGCGCGCCTATCAGAAGGCGCTGGCCTATGCGCTGGAGCGCAAACAGGGCCGCTCGCACTGGGCCGGCGACGGCGCGGCGGTGATCTTCGACCATCCGGACGTGCGCCGCATGCTGGCCGACATGAGGGCGCGCATCGAGGCGTCGCGGGCCATCTGTCTGCTCACCGCCATCTCCGCCGACCTGGCCAGCGCCGCGCCGGACGAGGCGACGCGCGAGGCCGCCCGGCTGCGCGAGGAACTGCTGACCCCCATCGCCAAGGCCTGGTCCAGCGACATCGGGGTCGAGGTCGCCTCGCTGGGAATCCAGGTGCACGGCGGCATGGGTTTCATCGAGGAGACCGGCGCGGCGCAGCACTATCGCGACGCCCGCATCGCCCCGATCTACGAAGGGACCAACGGCATCCAGGCGATCGACCTGGTCGGGCGCAAACTGGCCATGGCCGAGGGCGCGCCGCTGGCCGCCCTGATCCACGACATGCGAGACACCTGCGAGGCGCTGGACGAACACAAGGACGCCCGCCTGGCCGCGATCGGGACGCGGCTGCACGCCGGCATCGACGCCCTGCGCGCGGCGGCGGAATGGCTGACCGCGCGGCGCAACGACGCCGACGGGCTGGCCGGCGCGACGCCGTTCCTGAAGCTGATGGGCGACGTCGCCGGCGGCTGGCTGCTGGCCAAGGGGGCGCTGTCCTGCGTCGGACGATCGGACGCCGACGGTTATGCCCGCGCCCGTATCGGCATCGCCGGCCACTATGCCGAGACCCTGCTCGCCCAGGCTCCCGGCAAGGTCGCCGCCATCATCGCCGGCGGCGACGTGCTGAAAGCGCTGGACGAGGCGGCGCTGTCTTAGATCCAGCCGGAGCTTACGGCGCCTTGGTGTGGAAGGTGAGGTCGATATCGACCTTCTGGCCGAACACGTCGGTCGGCCCACCGGAGGTCAATTCGCCGGAGATCTGGCCGCCCGCCGCCTGATAGGCCTTGATGTTAAGCACGCCGGAGATCGACACCGAGGCGTTCGGGTTCTTCAGGGCCGAGTGCACGATGTCGGCGCCGATCACCGTCCCGTCCGGCTCGACCTTGACGACGATCGCGTCGCCGAACTTGCCGAACAGCGCGTCAGTGGCCGCATCGGCGTCGCCGCCTTGGTCCTTGGCGGTGAAGATCAGGTCGGTGACCGGCGTCCCGTCGAAGGGATCGTCCTTATGGGTCGTGAGATAGGCCAGGACGGCCGGCTTGCCGTCGGCCGTGTAGGTCCCTGACACCGCCGGCCCCGAAGCGGCGGGCGCGGCGGGCGCCGGCGAAGCCGCGGCGGCGCTGGGCGCTGCCGCGCTCGGCGGCGCGGCGCTGGCGGCGGCCTGTGTATTCGCCGGCGCCTTGGAGCAAGCCGCGACCAGGACAAGGCCGGTCAGGGCCACGAGAGCATTGCGCATGATGATTTCCCCCAAGCCCGACGTGCGGGCCATGCACGACGCGTAACACGGGTCTCTCGAATCCACTAAGTCGTCATCCCCCGCTGGAGCGGCTTCAGCCGCGGAATGCGGGGACCCACGAACACTCACCTTCGCCGGCGATCATGGGTGGCCCGGACACGCCGGGCCATGACGGGAACTTGTCTGCCTACAGGTGATCGAGCAGGTATTCCGCCGAGGAGACGCGGAATTCGCCGCCTTGCTCGATGTTGAGCTGTTCGACGACGCCGTCCTTGGCGATCAGGGAATAGCGCTGCGAGCGCGAGCCCATGCCGAAGCGGCTAGCATCCATCTCCAGGCCGATGGCGCGGGTGAAGTCGCCGCTGCCGTCGGCCAGCATCAGGATATCGTCGCCAATGCCCTGGTCGGCAGCCCAGGCCTTCATCACGAAGACGTCATTGACCGCGACGCAGGCGATGGTGTCGACGCCCTTAGCCTTCAGATCGGCCGCATGCTGCTTGAAACCGGGCAGGTGCTTGGCCGAACAGGTAGGGGTGAAGGCGCCCGGCACGGCGAACAGCGCCACCCGCTTGCCCTTGAAGACGTCGTCGGAGCTGATCGGGGCTGGTCCGTCCGCCCCGGGAGTCATGAATTTCGCTTCCGGCAGCTTGTCGCCAACCTTGATCGCCATCGTGGCGTCTCCCTCTGATGCATTGGCCGACCAAGCCGGCGGCAGGGCCTAGATAGGGGCAAGCTTTCGACAGGCCAAGCCCTTGAGGCGCCTTGAAGAGGCCGCAGCAAACACCGATCATCCGATTCATGCCCGACCGTGACCCGCACCGGTCCGCCAGCGCGCCCAGCTTCCTCACCGGGCGCATGCTGATCGCCATGCCGGGGATCGAGGATCCCCGCTTCGAGCGCGCCGTGCTGATGATCTGCGCCCACGACGACCAGCACGCCATGGGGCTGGCGGTGAACCGGCCGGTCGAGGGACTGACCGTGCCCAGCCTGCTGACGCGGCTGGGGGTCAAGCAGGCGATCGAGCTGCCGGCCGACCTGGTCTTGCTGGGCGGTCCGGTGAACCCGGAGCGCGGCTTTGTGCTGCACACCAACGACTATCTCTGCGAGGAGTCGAGCCAGGCCGTCGGCGACGGCGTGGCCCTGACCACCACCCTGCAGATCCTGGAAGCCATGGCCAGCCGCAGCCGCCGCCCGCGCCGCGCGATCCTGACCCTCGGCTATGCCGGCTGGAGCGCCGGCCAGTTGGAGAGCGAGATTCGCGAGGGCGTCTGGCTGACCTGCGACGCCGACGACGAGCTTCTGTTCGGCGACGACCATGAGCACAAATGGTCGATGGCGCTGGCCAAGATGGGCGTCGGCGCCGAGGTGCTCTCACCCGAGACCGGCCGGGCCTGACGGATCGATGGGGCGGGATCGGCTTCTGGACAGGCCGGCGCCAGAACGATTTCAGCCGCGGCGCGTTAGCAGCGTTTCGATCCGACCTTGAGAGGGCGCGGGCATGGCGAGCGGCGACCTGGGGGCGACGGACGAAATGGGGGAATCGCCCGCAAACCGAAGCTACGGGTCGGTCTCGATCCTGCTGCATTGGACCATCGCCCTTCTGGTCCTCGTTCAGATCGGGCTCGGCTGGTACATGAACGAGGTCCTGCCCGATCACTCGCCCGCTCAGGCCGGCATATTGACGCTGCACATATCGGTCGGGCTGACGATCCTGTTGCTCGTGCTGATCAGGATCGGGGTCAGGCTGACCCATCCAGCACCCCCCCTGCCGCCGGGCATAGCCCTGTGGGAACGGGTTTTCGCCCGCGCGTCCCACATCCTTTTCTATCTCCTGCTGCTCGCCTTGCCGCTGACCGGCTGGGCGGTGGCGTCGCTCCGCGCCGGCCCTATCCAGTTCTGGGGCTTGCCCTGGCCGCATCTGCCTGGCCTTGGGCTTCTGTTGGGCTCGCCGGCGCCGAAACCCGTTCGCCACGAGCTCTCCCACATCCACGTCTATATTCTGATCTGGATCCTGCTGATCACTCTGGCGCTGCATGTGGCTGGAGCCTTGAGGCACCAGTTCGACGGCCATCCCGTGCTGTGGCGAATGATGCCGGGCAGGCCGCGTGTGGATCCGACCGCGCCTTGAGGGGAGGCCGCCATGCCAACGGTTAAATACCGCATCCACGGACATCGTCCGCCACCGCAGCCCGTTCAGCTCTCCATACCGGGCTGGGGCGGCGAGCAGCAACCGCGCGCCGACGGAAGCCACGAACAGCCCTGGCATTGCACGCCGTTCTCGGAGAGCGCGCGCTACGGCGTCGAGGTGCTTTATCCATTCGACGAGGAGCTGCGTGTAACCAGGGTTCGCGGTCGGGTCCGGCTGGACGCGGACTGGGGCGAACCGTCTGATCCCGACATGATGTGGCCGCCATTCCGGTCCTTCGGCGCGGACTACTATTCCTACCAGATTTCGCTGGATCTCGAGGTCCCGGCCGGCTGGGCGATCCGCACCGAGCCGCATCCGCGCTATTTCACCGACGCCACCAACACCACGCCGCTCGCGGTGCCGGCGCTGATCCGCAGCGAGTGGTGGCCGATGATGTTCTTCTGCATCTTCAAGGCGCCGCCAAAGGGCGTGACCCACGTCTTCCGCAAGGGCGAGCCCTTCATGAGCGTCATCGTCCTGCCGGCCGAGCCCAAACTCGACCTGCAACCGATGACGGAAGACGAGGCGGCCGAGCGAGAGATGCGCGCCCGGCGCCTGGCCGCGAGCCGCGACCAACTGGCGGGAGGAACGCGCTGGCTCTCGACCACCAATACCGTTTTCGACGGCACCTACCGCAACATGTTTCGCGCGGCGAAGGCGCGCGACCGCGCAGGCTAGGGCGACGGGCGAGCGCGTGAGTCTCGCGCTCGCCTAGCCCAGGCGGGCCTCAGTAGTGGCTGTGGTGGTGATGATGGTGGTGATGGGCACGGGGCCGCAACACCCAGGCGCCGTTGTACCAGGAATAGCCATTTTGCTGATACCAGCGCCGGTCATGGTGATGATGGTGGTGGTGCTGACGCACATACTGCGCGTCGATGAGCCGGGCCGGCGTCAGATCGGCCTGTGCGTCGGCGGCCCTTAGTCGTTCGACGGCGTTGGGAATGGGCTGCAGCAGTTCGGCGTACGAGGCGGCTACGGGCACCGGCGTCGCTTGGGGGCCGATCGGGGCGGCGAACGCCGGTCCAGTGGCCAGGGCCGAGGCGGCGCCGAGCAAGATTGCGGTTTTCCGATCCATCAGACTCTCCATCGAGATTTAGTCTGTGGCCTAACGCCCGGATTCAAACTTCGATCCCCTAACCGCGCGCCTTCACCGGCGCCGCGCCGTCGGCGTAGCTTTCGTTCAGATAGACCTCGGCCTCCTGCGCCGACAGGGCCGGGGCATAGCCGTAGCCCTGGCCGTAGTGGCAGCCGATCTCCAAGAGGCGCCGCGCCATCTGGGCGTTCTCGACGCCCTCGGCCACCACCTCCAGCGACAGGTCGCGGCCGAGATTGATCACCGAGCGGACGATTTTGTCCGAGCCCTCGTTGGAGGCCATGGTGCGCACGAAGTAGCGGTCGATCTTCAGCGTGTCGAAAGGCAGCCGGGTCAGGTAGGACAGCGACGAAAAGCCGGTGCCGAAGTCGTCGAGCGCCAGGCCGGCGCCGACCTCGCGCAGCTGGCGCAGGATGACGGCGGCCCGCTCGGGATCGCGCATGATGTCGCTCTCGGTGATCTCCAGCTTCAGCGCGCCCTTGGGCAGGCCGGTGTCGGCGAGCAGCGAGCCGACGTCCTCGACCAGGTTGTCGCGATGGATCTCGCCGGTGGAGAGATTGACGCTGACGCTGATTTCGCCGGCGGCGCGGTGGGCGCCGCGCCAGCCGGCCAGCTGGTGCGCCGCCGCCTGCATCATGTGGGCGCCGAGTTCGACCAGGAGGCCCATCTCTTCGCAGAGCGGCAGGAACTCCTCGGGCGTCAGGACGCCGCGGCGCGGGTGACGCCAGCGGGCCAGGGCCTCGAAGCCGGCGATGGCGCCGGTGTCCAGCCGCACCACCGGCTGGAAGAAGGGCACGATCTCGCCGCGGCCGATGGCGCCGCGCAGGTCCGACTCCATGGCCAGCCGCGACAGGCCGTCGGTTTCCAGCGCCCGGCCATAGGCCGCCGCGCCGCCGCGGCCGGCGGACTTGGCGGATTCCACCGCCAGTTCGGCGCGGCGCAGCAGTTCGGCCGCGTCAGGCGCATCGGCGCCGCCCTCGGCCGCCACCGCGCCGATGGAGAGGGTGGGAAAGATGTCGAAGCCCGCCACGCGCAGCGGCTGCTCCATTGCCCGGCGCATCGTCTCCGCCGGCTCGGCCACCTCGGCCGGGGCCAGCAGGGCGAACTCGTCCTCGCCGACCCGGGCCAGCATGACCTGGGGCGGAAAGGCCGCCGCCAGCCGCGAGCCCAAGGCCGCCAGCACCAAGTCGGCGCGCTCGTGGCCCAGCGCCTCGTTCAGCCGGCGCAACCGGTCCAGATCTGCGACCACCAGGCTGTAGGCGCCGGCCGCCTGCAACTGTTCGCGGGCGCGGCTGACGAAGCTGCGGCGGTCCAGCAAGCCGGTCAGGGCGTCCTGTTCGGAAGCCGCGAACTTGGTCTCCGGCACGATGACGCCGGCGGCGCGCACGCCATCTTCCAGCCAGACCCCGCGCCAGATGCAGGCGTCGCCGCCGCGCATGCGGACGCGCGCGCCGATCTCGACGCCGGGGGCCTGGATTCTGAGGATTTCTTCGACCAGGGCGCGGTCCTGCGGCATGGAGAGCGCCCGCACCGCGGCCGACGAGCATTCCGGGGCCAGCGGCGACAGGCCCAGCCGGCGCGCCGCGCCGGTCAGGCGCAGACGATCGGCGTTGGGATCCCAGCTCCACAGCGCCACGTCCGCGGCGCCCAGAGCCTCCAGGGTGACCGTTGCGTCCCAGATGAACCGATCGTGCGCACGTAGCGCCATACCCAACCCGCTGACCGGGCTCAAACCCGCGCCTCAAATGTCCGGGCGCTTCTTTCCAGCGGCCGCCCCCGCCACCAGCCCGAACAGAAGATGATCTCGCCAATCGCCGTTAATTTTCAGATAAGCCTGGGCGCGGCCCTCGAGCTCGAAACCGGCCTTGAGCAGGAGACTGCGCGAGGCTTCGTTCTCCGGAATGCAGGCCGCCTCCAGCCGGTGCAGGCCCAACCGGCCGAGTGCAAACCCGGAAATCGCCCGCACCGCGGCCAGCGTGTAGCCGCGCCGAACATGCTGTTCGCCGGCCCAGTAGCCGATCTGGCCCATCTGGGCGACGCCGCGGCGAATGTTGGAAAGGGTGATGCCGCCGACCAGCTGGTTGTCATCGCGGCGGAAGACCAGGAAGGCGTAGCCGTAGCCAAGGTCCATGTCGCGCTGGTAGGCGGCGAGGCGTCGGCGATAGGCGGCGCGCGACAGGTCGTCGGCCGGCCAGGTCGGCTCCCAGGGTTGCAGGAAGGCGCGGCTGCGGCGGCGCAGCTCCGACCAGGCGGCATAGTCGGAGACGCGCGGCGGCCGCAGGGTGACGCCCTCGCCGTCGACGCGAAGGCCGACATCCGGCGCCATCCAATCCAAGAGAGCCATCGACGAGGTCCTTGAGCGGCAGCGACCCTAATGTGACGATTTAGCACTGTGAAGGCGCTTCGGTTGCGGAAACCTAACCGAACAGCGCCGTTTGGAAGGCTTCGGCGGCCGGCATGGCCTTGGGCGGACCCAGCAGCGCGCAGGCGCTGTGGCCGGTCTCGACGGCGCGGCCGCCCACCCTGGCGAGGTCGGCGGGTTGGACCGCCTCGATGGCGGCGGCGGTTTCGGCGGATGGGATCAGGCGGTCGAAGATGAGCAGTTGGCCGGCCGCCGTCTCGGCGCGGGCCAGGGCGGACTCGCGGGCCATGAACAGCGAGGCCTTGAACTGCGCCTTGGCGCGTGAGAGCTCGGCCTCGTCCACCTTGGCGATCAGGGCCAGCAGCTGTTCGGCGGCGACACGCGCGGCCTGGCCGGCGTCGGCGGCGTCGGCGCCGGCATAGATGCCCAGCACGCCGGCGTCGGCGTGGGCGTCGACATAGGCGTCGATGGCGTAGGCCAGGCCCAGCCGCTCACGGACCTCCTGGAACAGCCGCGAGGACATGCCGCCGCCGAGGATCTCGGCGAACAGGCGAAGGGCGAAATAGTCCGGGTCGCGCAGGCCGAGCGCCGGCAGCAGCATGACCAGGTGCGCCTGCTCAAGCCGCTTGGATCTGGCCAGGACCCCGCCGACAAAGCGCGGCAAGGCCGGGGCCGGCGGGGCCACGGCCTCGGCGGCGGCGGCGAACCACTGCTCGGCAAGGCCCAGGACCTCGGCCTCGTCGACCGCCCCGGAGGCGGCGATGACGATGCGGTCGGGCGCGTAGAGGCTGGCGTGGAAGGCTTTGAGTTCGCCGATGCGCGCCTTGGCGACGCTGGCCCTGGTCCCCAGGATCGGGCGTCCGAGCGGCTGGCCCGCGAAGGCCATTTCCTGGGCGAGTTCGAAGACCAGGTCGTCGGGAATATCGGCGGCCTCGGCGATCTCCTGGGCGATCACCCGCTTTTCCTTGGCGAGGTCGGCGGCGTCCAGGCGCGGGCGGAAGATCAGGTCCGACACCACCGCCATGGCCAGCGGCAGGCCGCCTTTGAGCGCCCGGACCTGGAAGCTGGTGCGGTCGTGGCCGGTGGCTGCGTTGAGCTGGCCGCCCTCGGCCTCGATCACCTCGACGATCTGGCGCGCCGTTCGCTCGCCTGCAGCCTTGAACACCATGTGCTCGAGCAGGTGCGCCCAGCCGGACTGGTCCGGGCCCTCATGGCGCGCGCCGCGCCCGACCGTCACCGACAGCGCCAGGGTCTCCAGCCCCGGCATGGGGTCGCAGACGATCCGGACGCCGTTGGACAGGGTGTGGATGGCGGGGGTTTCGATCGGCTCAGGCCCCGGCAAAGTCACGGACATAGGCCTTGATGGTCTCAAGGTCGGCGGGCAGCCGGTCGATGCGCTCCGGCTTCGCGACCAGGCCGCGCACCGAATGCGGCAGGGCGACATCGACGCCGGCGGCGCCGCGCACCGCTTCCGGGAACTTGGCGGGGTGCGCCGTCGACAGGACCACCAGCGGCGTCTGCCGGCGCTTCGATCCAATGCGCGAAGCCGCCGCCACGGCCACCGCCGTATGCGGATCGATCAGCTCGCCGCTCTCGTGGAAGGTCGCGACCATGGTCCTGGCCGTCTCCGCCTCGCTGACGCCGACGCCTGTGAAAAGCTCGCGGATCGAGCCCAGAGCCTTGGGCGGGATCTCGATGACCCCGGACTCGGCGAAGGCGCGCATGGCGCGCGAGGTCTCCAGCCCCTCGCGCTCGACCGCCTCGAAATAGAGCCGCTCGAAATTGGACGAGACCTGGATGTCCATGGCCGGGCTCTGGGTCTGGGCGACGGGTCCCCGCGCATAGCGGCCGGTCTCAATGGCGCGGGCGACGATGTCGTTCGAGTTGGTGGCGACGATAATCCGCTCGATCGGCAAGCCCATCCGCTGGGCCGCGAAACCGGCGAAGGCGTCGCCGAAATTGCCGGTCGGCACGGCGAACGACACCGGCCGTTGTGGCGCGCCGAGGGCCACGGCGGCGGTGAAATAATAGACCGTCTGGGCGGCGATCCTGGCCCAGTTGATCGAGTTGACCGCGGCCAGATTGACCGCTTGCGGAAAGCCCTGCGCCTGGAACAGCGACTTCAGGATCGCTTGGCAGTCGTCGAAATCGCCATCGACGGCGACGCAGCGGACATTGGCGCGCCCCGAGGTGGTGATGAACCGCCGCTGCACCTCGCTGATCTTGCCGTCGGGAAAAAGCACCACCAGCCGCACCGATTTCAGCCCGCCAAGCGCCTCGACCGCCGCGCCGCCGGTGTCGCCGGAGGTGGCGCAGACCACGGTCAGGGTCTGGCCCTTGGCGGTCAGGGCGTGCTCGTAGAGCCGCGCCAAAAGCTGCATCGCCACGTCCTTGAAGGCCAGCGTCGGGCCGTGGAACAGCTCGAGCAGCCAGGCGCCAGGCGAAAGTTGCCGCAAGGGGGTCACCGCCGAGCGGGTGAAGCCGGCATAGGCCTCGTTGGCCATCTCCAGCAGATCGACGCGGGGAATGGCCTCGCCGGCGAAACGGGCCAGGATGGCGGCGCAGACCTCGGGATAGGGACGCCCGGCGAAATCGGCGATCTCGTCGGCGGTCAGCAGCGGCCAGACCTCGGGCACATAGAGGCCGCCGTCGGGCGCCAGGCCCGCCAGCACGGCGTCCAGGAAGCCGACAGCCGGCGCCTCGCCCCGGGTCGAAACATAACGCATCTAACGCGGCCTCTTTCGCCAAAGGCTGGCGGCGTAGACGCCCGCCAGGGCCAGGGCAAGGCCGAACCAGGTAATGGCGTATTGCAGATGGTTGTTGGGAATGTCGCTGGGCAGGGGCGCGACTGCCGGTCCGCCGGGCGGCGGCGCGGGCTGTTCCAGCATCAGATAGGTGGGCGCGGGCCTGGAGACGCCGAGCGCCTGCGCCATGGCGGCGATGTCGCGGCCGTACCAGAGGTTCTGCGCCGGGTCGTCCTTGGGCGTGACGAAGTTGCGGGTGTCGCCGCGGCGCAGGATGCCGACGATCGGCGCCCGGATCGTCTGGCCGGGCGTGAGCTTCAGGCGCTGGTCGAGGAAGCCGCGATCGACCAGGATGGCGCCGTAGGCGCCGCCGGTCAGCGGACAGGCGGCGATGATGCGCCAGCCGGCATAGCCGTCCTTCACCGAATAGAGCCTGAGATAGGGCGCGGTCTCGATGTCGGGGCAGATGGCGCTTACCCGCACATAGTCGATGTCCTGGCCGTCGGCGGCCCGGCGCAGCAACGCGTCGAGCGGCCGCGGCGGCGCCGACTGCAGCGCCGCGATCTGGGCCAGCAGGCCCTCTTTCCAGTGCAGCCGCTGGACCTGCCAGAACCCGAGCCCGATCAGGATGACGACGCCGATCGCCGTGGCGATGGCGGGAATGACCGCGAAGCGGCCAACCGCCTTGTCAGACGTCGCCATGGCCGGCTTCGGAGGCCTTGTGATGGAACTGCATGGCCAGCATCACGCCCTTGAACGGCCGCAACAGCACCGCCGTCAGCAGGGCCGCCAGCGGCAGCCAGAGGACCAGGTGGACCCAGACCGGCGGATGGAAGGCGATCTCGGTGAACAGGGCCGAGAAACAGACGATGACGCCGACGATCAGCACGATGAAGACCGCCGGCCCATCGCCGGAATCGGCCGCGGCCAGGTCGAGGCCGCAGGCCTCGCAGCGGCGGCTGACCTTCAGATATCCGTCGAACAAGGCGCCTTCGCCGCAGGCCGGGCAGCGGCAGGCAAGCCCCGCGAGCACGGGGTTCACCGGCCGCCCGGCCTGGGTCAATGCAGACTCGGCAGGATGACGTAGACGAAGGAGAACAGGAACAGCCAGACCACGTCGACGAAGTGCCAGTACCAGGCGGCCGCCTCGAAGCCGAAATGCTGTTTCGGGCTGAAGCCGCCGGCCATCAGCCGGCCAAGGCAGACGGCCAGGAAGATGGTGCCGACGATGACGTGGAAGCCGTGGAAGCCGGTCGACATGAAGAAGGCCGACCCATAGAGGCCGGAATTCGGCGACTTGGGCGAGAAGAACAGGCCTTCCATCAGGATGTGCCGGTACTCATAGGCCTGGATCGAGGTGAACAGCAGGCCGAGCAGGATGGTGAGCAGAAGCCCGATCTTGGCGCTGCGCCGGTCGCCGACCTGTAGCGCGTGGTGGGCCCAGGTGACGGTGGTGCCGGAGAGCAGCAGGGTCAGCGTGTTGACCAGCGGCAGGTGGAAGGGCGACAGCACCTGGACGCCCATCGGCGGCCAGACCGCCCAGGCCGCCCGCACCTCGTCGATCGACGACAGGGTCCGGTGGTGATGGAACAGCGCCATCTCGAAGAAGATCCAGAACCAGGCGACGAAGAACATCACCTCCGAGGCGATGAACAGCATCATGCCGTAGCGCAGGCCGATGGAGACCACCGGCGTGTGGTCGCCCTCGTTGGCCTCCTTCACCACGTCGCTCCACCAGCCGACCATGGTGTAGAGCACGCCGGCCAGACCCAGGGCGAACACCCACCAGGTGTGCTTCGGCAGGCCGAACAGACCCTTCATCCAGATGACCAGGCCCGTGGCCATGACCACCGCGGCGATCGAGCCGATCAGCGGCCAGGGGCTGGGCTTGACCAGGTGGAAATCGTGCTTGACGGCGACGTCGGCCATGTCGGTACTTCAGTCCTCGAACGGGGTGATCAAGCGGGCGGCGAAAGGTGCATCTAAGTCCAAGGCTATAGCCTCGCCTGCCCGCTCCCGCCAAGGGGTTGCGTCGGTTTCGGGGCCGGGAAGAAGGTGTAGGACAGGACAATGTCGCTGAAGCCCTTGGTGTCGGGGTCGGAGGCGAAGCCCGGGTCGATGAAATAGAGCACCGGGAACTTCACCGTCGTGTGCGCCGGGATGGTCTGGTCGTTGAAGCAGAAGCACTGCAGCTTGCGCATGTAGGCCCCCACCCCTTCCGGGGTGACGTTGTAGGAGGCCCGCCCGGTCAGCGGCTGGTCTGCGTTGTTGGTGACGGTGAAGAAGGCCAGCCCGGTCTCGCCGACGTGCAGGGTCTGGTTCGGCTGCACCGCCCTGAAGTCCCAAGGCAGGCCGCGCACATTGGTGTCGAAGCCGATGGTGACCCGCTGGTTCAGGATGGTGGTCGGCGCACGCTGGGCGCGTGGGATGGCGCCGGCGAAACCGGTGGCCTGGCAGAAGGCGCGGTAGAGCGGCACGGCGGCGAAGGCCGCGCCGGTCATGACGACGAATACCGTGACGCAGGCAAGGACGATCCGCAGGTTGCGCCGCGGGCGCGGACCTGGACTAGAACCCGATGTCTGCGACATGACCCTTCATTCGCGCGATGGTGACGATGAAGACCAGGATGACGAAGACGCCCAGCGCCACGGCGATGGCGATGCTGCGCCGCCGCCTGGCCTTGGCCTGGGCGGCGGTATCGTGGGAGACGAAGTCCGGCGGGCCGAGTTCGCTCATCCGACCAACGGGGGCAGGCCGATAAACCGCTCGGCCAGGAGGGCGGCGAACAGGCAGAAGAGATAGAGGATGGAAAAGGCGAACAGGTTGCGCGCATCCCTGGCGTTGGCCTTGACGTCATAGAGGCCGCTGGCGCCGGCCGGCACGTCGCCGGCCTTGCTGGCCGCCAGCCGGAAAGCCAGCGCGATGAAGATCGCCCCACCGAGGCCCGCAAAGGCCAGGTAGACCATCCCGCCGAGCCCGCTCAGGGCCGGGACCAGGCCCAGGGCCGCGATCAGGAGGCTGTAGCCGAGAATGGCGCGCCGGGTCGCCGCCGCGCCCTTGACCACCGGCAGCATGGGCACGCCGGCCTTGGCGTAGTCCTCCTGGGTGTAGAGCGACAGGGCCCAGAAGTGCGGCGGGGTCCAGAAGAAGATGATGGCGCAGAGCAGCCAGGCGTTCAGCGGCGTGGTTCCCGACGCGGCCGCCCAGCCGATCACCGGCGGCAGGGCGCCGGCCAGGCCGCCGATGACGATGTTCTGCGAGGTCGAGCGTTTCAGCCACAGCGTATAGACCACCGCATAGAAGAAGATGGTGAAGGCGAGCAGGCCGGCGGCGACCAGATTGGTCGCCAGCGCCATCAGCCCGACCGAGAACAGGCTGAGGATGACGCCCAGCGCCAGGGCGTCGGAACGCTGCACCCGGCCGGACGGCACCGGCCGGTTGCGGGTGCGGCGCATCAGGCCGTCGATGTCGGAATCGAAGCCCATGTTCAGCGCCCCGGAGGCGCCGGCCCCGACCGCGATGCAAAAGACCGCGATCACCGCCAGGAAGGGGTTCATCGGCGTCCGCGCGCAGACCAGGCCGGTGGCGGCGGTGAACACCACCAGCGACATGACGCGCGGCTTCAACAGCTGGACATAGTCCTGCCAGCGCGCGGGGACGGCGACGGCGGCTGTGGCGATGTCGGTCATACGGTTCAAACGTTCGGCTCGCGGCTTAAGCGACCGGCGGCGATCGCCCGTCCCGGCCGTCATATACCCAAAAGCGTCCCTAGTGGGCGTCGGCGTGGATGTGCGGCAGTTCGGAGAACTGGTGGAAGGGCGGCGGCGACGACAGGGTCCATTCCAGCGTGGTGGCGCCCTCTCCCCAGGGATTGGCCTCGGCCTTGCGGTGACGCACGGCGGCTTCGATCAGCAGCGCGAACCAGACGACCATGCCGGCCAGGGTGATGGCGAAGCCGATCGAGGAGATGTGGTTCCAGTAGGCGAAGGCCCGGGGGTAGTCGATCGTGCGCCGCGGCATGCCTTGCAGGCCCAGGAAATGCTGCGGGAAGAAGATGGTGTTGACGCCGATGAACATCAGCCAGAAGTGCAGCGCGCCGAGGAACTCGTTGTACTTCACGCCCCACATCTTTTCGAACCAGTAGTAGAAGCCGGCGAAGATCGAGAACACCGCGCCCATGCTCAGCACGTAGTGGAAGTGGGCGATGACGTAGTAGGTGTCGTGCAGCGAGTAGTCGATGCCGGCATTGGCCAGCACCACGCCGGTCAGGCCGCCGATGGTGAACAGGAAGATGAAGCCGACCGCGAACAGCATCGGCGTCTTGAAGTCGATCGAGCCGCCCCACATGGTCGCGATCCACGAGAAGACCTTGATGCCCGTCGGCACGGCGATGATCATGGTCGCGGCGACGAAATAGGCCTGCAGGTTCACGTTCATGCCCACGGCGTACATGTGGTGGGCCCAGACGATGAAGCCGAGGAAGCCGATGGCCACCATGGCGTAGGCCATGGCCAGATAGCCGAACACCGGCTTGCGCGAGAAGGTCGAGACCACCTGGCTGATGATGCCGAAGCCCGGCAGGATCAGGATGTAGACCTCGGGGTGGCCGAAGAACCAGAACAGGTGCTGGAACATCAGCGGATCGCCGCCATTTTGCGGGTCGAAGAAGTGGGTTCCGAAATTGCGGTCGGTCAGCAGCATGGTGATGCCGCCAGCAAGCACGGGCAGCGACAGCAGCAGCAGGAACACCGTCACCAGGATCGACCAGACGAACAGCGGCATGCGGTGCAGCGTCATGCCCGGCGCGCGCATGTTGAAGATGGTGGTGATGAAGTTGATCGCGCCGAGGATCGACGAGGCCCCGGCCAGGTGGAT
>DASYAQ010000188.1:0-4283 GCA_036501225.1 Caulobacteraceae bacterium
AAGCTCAACGCTTGCGGGCCGTCATCGATCCGCACCCGCGCCGCCTGACGGAACAGATGCACCGCGTAGACCAGGCCGAAGGCGGCGAACAGCGGTCCCAGGCGCGCGGCCATGGCGGCGGCGAAGGCCAGCAGGGCGCACGCGCCATAGAAGGTCAGCACGCCCCGCGGCGCCGACGGCCCCAGGCGCCGGGCGCTGGACTTGACCCCGACCAGGGCGTCGTCCTCCAGGTCTTGCAGGGCGTAGATAGTGTCGTAGCCGAGCGTCCAGAAGACGCCGCCCGCGTAGAGCAGGATGGCCGGCAGTTCCAAGTCGCCGGTCACCGCGGCGAAGCCCAGGAGGGCGCCCCAGTTGAAGGTCAGGCCCAGCCAGGCCTGCGGCCACCAGGTGATGCGCTTCATGAACGGATAGGCGGCGACCAGGGCCAGCGAGGCTATGCCCAGCAGGATGGCGACCAGGCCGAGGGTCAGGAGGATGACCAAGGCCAGCAGGCTGCACGCGGCGAGGAAGACCCAGGCCTGCCTGACGCTGATCCGGCCCGAGGCGATCGGCCGGCCGGCGGTGCGCGCCACCTTGGCGTCGACATCGCGGTCGACAATGTCGTTATAGGCGCAGCCCGCCGCCCGCATCAGCGCCGCGCCGAGGGCGAAGGCGACGAGGAGCCGGAGCTCGGGCCAGCGGCCGTTCATCGCGGCGGCGAGCGCGATCCCCTGCCAGCCCGGCAGCAGCAGCAGCCAGATGCCCGCCGGCCGGTCGAAGCGGCCGAGCTTCAGCCAGGGCCGCATGGCCTCCGGCGCCAGGCGGTCGACCCAGTTGTCCGGCGCGGCGTCGGGGAGGGGGGCGGTGGTCATCGGGCGGCGTTTTCCATCATCGCGTGACCCCGCGCCAGCCTTGCCCTTGGGCCCGCGCTTCGTCACGCTGGGAGAAAAGACAGGGAGACCAAAGTGGGCCAGGATTTTCTCGACGTCGCGACCTTCGCCGACGGCCATCCGCATGCGCTGTACCGGGAGCTGCGGGCGAATTCGCCGGTGTTCTGGAATCCGGAGCCGAACGGGCCGGGTTTCTGGGCCCTGACCCGATACGCCGACGTCTATGCGGTCGACCACGACTTCCAGAACTATTCGTCCAGCCCGACCATCATGATCCCCGACCCGGCGGGCGGCCAGACCGGCGCCCTGGGCGAGGCGACCATGATGCTGATGATGGACCCGCCGCAGCACACCGCCTTTCGCAAGCTGATCCGCGCCGAGTTCACCCGGCCGGCGGCGGCCGATCGCGGCCTTCGCCTGCACGACCTGGCCCGCCAGATCGTCGACGCGGTGATCGAGAAGGGCGAGTGTGATTTCGTCGCCGAGGTCGCCGGCGAGATGCCCTCCTATGTGATCGCCGAACTGATGGGCCTGCCGCTGGACGACGGGCGCGAGCTCTACAAGCTGACCGAGATCATCCATTCGGCGCCCGAGACGCTGCCGCCCGGCGCCGGCGGCGAGGCGGTGGGCAAGATGTTCGCCTATGGCATGCAGGTGATCGCCGAGAAGCGCGCCCGGCCGGCCGACGACCTGGCCACGCGGCTCCTGCAGGCCGAGGTCGACGGCAAGCGGCTGACCGACCCGGAATTCCTGCTCTTCTTCCTGCTCTTGATCGACGCCGGCGGCGACACCACCCGCAACCTGCTTTCCGCCGGCCTTTTGGCGCTGAAGCAGAACCCCGAGCAGCTGGCTTGGCTGATGGCCGACCTGCCCGACCGCCTGCCCAGCGCGCGCGAGGAGCTGCTGCGCTACACCAGCCCGGTCATCTACATGCGTCGCACGGCGACCCGCGACACGCGGATCGGCGACACGGCCATCAAGGACGGCGACAAGGTGGTGATGTATTTCGGCGCCGCCAATCGCGACCCGGAGCAGTTCGAGCGGCCCGATGCGCTCGACCTGTCGCGCGACCCGAATGAGCACATCGCCTTCGGCGGCGGGCCGCACGTCTGTCTTGGCCAGCATCTTGCTCGCATCGAGATCGACGCCATCCTGGCCGAGGTGCTGACCCGTATGAAGACGCTCGAGATCACGGCCCCGCCGGAATGGCTGGCCTCGACCTTCATCTCCGGGCCGAAGAGCCTGCACGTGCGCTTCAAGCCCGGCGCCAAGGCCGGGACTCCGTGACCCTGCTCAAGCGCTTGGCGTTGTTGGCGATCGTGGCGGCGGCCGGCGTGGCGCTGAGCGGCTGCTACGTCTCCAACCGGCTGCTGCTCGATGCGACGGCGGCGGCGCACCCGCTGGATGACGGGATCTATGTCCGCGACGGCGACGACGCCGACAAGATCAGGATCACGATGGATCCCGACGGCTGGTACCGGGTCGAGCAGTTCAACGACAACGGCACGATCGGCGAGACCCACCGGGTGCTGGCCAATGAGGCGACCATCGCCGGCCGCGAGGGCTATGCGCTGGCCGAGGAGACCGACGAAGGCTTCGACTATGCGGTCGCCGTCGTCGACGGCAAGCGTGTCTATTTGGCGACACCCGACTGCTCGGATTCACTTGATCGCGACGATGCGGTTGACCACGGCGGCGAAGCGCAGGACGATGAGGCGATGACCCACAATTGCCTCTTCAGGAACCGGGACGCGCTGTTCGCCGCGTTGTCCGGCTTTGCGGGTCACGCCGACTTTGGCGCCCCGTACCAACGACATTGAATCAATAGACTCGCACGGGGCCTCGGCCTGATCCGTCAGCGGGTCAGGGAACCGAAGTTATGAGCGAAGTTTTTGACGAGGACACCGGCGAGTTTCGCAAGCGAACGCTTTCGAACGTCCAGGTTCTCGCCTTCATCTCCCGCTACTGGATGCGCCGGCGGTGGGCCTGTTTCACCACCATCGGGCTGATTCTGGTCGCCATCGGCTTTGAATCGATGATGCCCCGGGCGGCAGAGGCCCTGGTCGACGCCACGCGCCACGTCCCCGCCAGCGCCACCGTCGCCTGGCAGGCGTGGCTGTTCTTCGTCGGCGTCTATCTGGCCTACAGCCTGATCCGCAATCTCGGCATCCGCTTCTTCTGGAATCCGCTGGCCGCGTCGAACATGCAGGAGATGACCAACGAGGCGTTCGAGCGGGTGCAGGCCTTCTCGTCCGACTGGCATGGCGACACCTTCGCCGGCGCCACCGTGCGGCGCATCTCGCGCGCCATGTGGGGCTACGACATGGTCTCCGACGCGGTGATCATGTGGATCGGTCCGGCGCTGATCGTGCTGGGCATATTGTCGGTGCAGATGATGCTGCGCTGGCCGCTGATCGGCGGCTTTTCGCTGTTGATGGTGGTGGCCTACATCGTCTCCAATGTGTTGTTTTCCAACTACTATGTGATGAAGGCCAACCGGCAGTCGGTGGCGATGGACTCGCGCATCGGCGGTGCGCTGGCCGACGCCATCTCGTCCAATCCGGTGGTTAAGGGCTTCGGCGCCGAGAAGCGGGAAGAGGCGCGCTTCGCCAAGGTCACCAAGGACTGGCACGACGCCACCCTGCTCACCTGGAACCGCTACATGACCGTGTGGCTGATCCAGAACATGCTGCTGGCGGTGCTGCAGGCGGGCCTGACCGGCCTGCTGATCCTGCGTTGGCTGAATCACCAGGCGAGCGCAGGCGACGTGGCCTTCGTGATCACCACCTTCCTGATCATGAGCGGCTATCTGCGCAACATGGGCGACAATATCCGCATGCTGCAGCGCGCCCTGGCCGATGTCGAGGACGTGGCGGAATTCGCCCGCATCGCGCCGCAGGTTTCCGACGGCGCCGGCGCCCCCGACTTCATCGGCGAGTCCGGCGAGATCGCCTTCGAGCACGTGACCTTCCGCTACAAGTCGGCGGAGATCCCGATCTATGACGACTTCAGCCTGGTCATCGCGCCGGGCGAGCGGCTGGCCCTGGTCGGGCCGACCGGCTCGGGCAAGTCGACCTTCGTCAAGCTGGTGCAGCGCCTCTACGACCTGCAGGCGGGCCGGATCGTCATCGACGGCCAGGACATCGCCAAGGTCGCCCAAGGCTCGCTGCGCCGCGCCATCGCGGTGGTGCCGCAGGACCCGGCCCTGTTCCACCGCACCGTGGCCGAGAACATCGGCTATGCGCGGCCGGGCGCGACCACCGACGAGATCATGCTGGCCGCCAGGCGGGCCCGCGCGCACGACTTCATCTCCAGGCTGCCCAGCGGCTACGACACCCTGGTTGGCGAGCGCGGGGTGAAGCTCTCGGGCGGCGAGCGCCAGCGGGTGGCGATCGCGCGCGCCTTCCTGGCCGA
>DASYAQ010000189.1:0-4494 GCA_036501225.1 Caulobacteraceae bacterium
TCAGTTTGAAGGCGATGGAGATGCGGGTCAGGCCGCCGTCGACCGGTTTGCCGTCGACGGTGCGCGGGCTCATGCGGAAGAAGTTGGCCAGCTTCAGCGCCGCCTCGCCGAACCCGGCGTTCGCCGGCGTCTGATCGATGACGCGGCAGTCAGCGAGCTTGCCGCTGGCGACGACGCTGCAGAACAGGGTCGCCTGGCCGGTCAGGCCCTGGTCGATGGCGCGTTCGGGATAGTAGCGGCTCATCTCCGCGGCCGACGGCTGGCTGAGCCATTTCGGATCGACGATCAGTCGCGTTGGCGGGGTGAGTGGCGGCGTCACGTCGGTGGTGAACAGCGGCGGCTGGCTGTCGGTCAGCAGAGTGGGATGCGTCGCCGGTACGACCACCTCGGTCGGCGGCGTCAGCGTCGGGTTTGGGACCACCGGATGGGTGACGATGGTGCGCCTCGGCGTGACCTGGCGGGGTGGCAGCGGCATCGGCGGCGTCAGGCGCACCTGGCCCAGGCTGATGACCCGATCGGGCGGTTCGGCTGCCGGCGTGACGGTGACCTTCTGGACATAGAGGTAGGTGAACAGGCCGAGGTGGAACAGCACCGAGGCGCCGATGGCGACCGCCACGCCGCGCGGCGGTTTGCGCGGGCCGTGGCGGCCCTCCAGGGCGTTGATCAGAGCGTATTCACTACGACTGTTGCGGAGCGCCATCATCATGGCCGATCCTCCCGTTGATAAGTTGACGCAGCGTCAACCTGTCTCCGAGTTCTGTAAAGAGCGTGGCCGTAAGTGAATTGCGATCAGGTCGCAACTTAGCGTGATGGCCGCGGCCACGGGTCGCTGGGGCCGCTCGCGCGGAGCCTGTCTTAACCAGGCCTTAACCATAAAACTTCACCTCTTGGTCATGGCTGTGGAGTCGATCAGAAGCGTCGTCGAGGCGGCCATTCAGCGGGCGTCGACCGCGACCGGAGTCGACTTCAGCTTCCTGCTCGGCACCGCCAAGCGCGAGAGCGCCTTCAATCCCGGCGCCCACGCCAAGACCTCGTCGGCGGCGGGCCTGTTTCAGTTTGTCGATCAGACCTGGCTCTCGACCCTGAAGCAGCATGGCGCCAAATACGGCTATGCGCGCTACGCCGAGCTGATCCAGCAGGGTTCGGACGGGCGGTTTCGGGTCGACGGGGCCGAGGCGCGGCGCACGGTGATGGATCTGCGGCTGGATCCGCACGCCGCCTCGCTGATGGCCGGCGAGCTGGCCTCCGACCACGCCTCCTATCTGCGCGGCCGGATGGGGCGCGATCCGACGTCGGGCGAGCTCTATGCCGCCCATGTGCTCGGCCCGCAAGGCTCGGCCAAGCTGATCCAGGCGGTGCGCGCCAACCCTTCGGTCACCGCGGCCTCGCTCTTTCCCGAAGCCGCGGGCTCCAATCGCGGCCTGTTCTATCGCGGCGGGCGCGCGGTCTCGGCCGGCGAACTCTATGCCAACCTGACCAGCGCGCCGTCCGCGGCCGCGCCGGCGATCTCATCGCCCGTCGCGGCGCCGGCGGCCGCGCCGCGCGACACCAGCTTCATGCAGTACGCCTCCGCGCGGCGGATCGATCGCCAGGAGCAGGAGCAGGCGGTGATCGACATGGTGCTGCGCGGCCCCGAACAGAGCGATGACGGCGGCAGTCGCTCGCTCACCAGCTCACTGTTCTCGGCCGAGATGCTGCGGGCGCTGTCCGACGCCCGTCACCAATAGCTAGGCCTTAGGCGACGGCGAGGGTCTCGATCATGGCCGGCGTCCCATGGGCCACGGCGGCCAGCACGCGGGCGGCGCTGGAGACGCTGACCGGCTTGCGCAGCACCTGGTCGGCGCCGGCCTCGAGCACGGCGCGGGCCTCCTCGCCATCGCCGTCGATCACCGCGACGATCGGGATGTTGCTGACCGCGCCGGCCAGGGCGCGGATGGCGCGGATGGTCTCCACCCCGCCCATATCGGCCATGCGGCCGTCGAGCATGACCAGGTCGACCTCGCAGATCTGCGCCAGCTCGAAGGCGCGGCGGCCGTCGCGGGCGTGCAGCACGTGGTGGCCAAGCTGCTCGAGTACGCCGCGCAGCATGGCCGCGCCCAGGGCGTCGTCCTCGGCCACCAGCACCTTCAGCGACCGCGGCCGCGGCTGGCCCTGGTCCATCGCCGTCCCGTCGAGGCGGGCCAGGCGAACGGCCGGGTCGTAGGGCAGGTCGAGCCAGAAGCAGCTGCCGACGCCGGGCGCGCTCTCGGCCTGGACCTCACCGCCCATCAGCAGCGCCAGTTGGCGGGCCAGCGACAGGCCCAGGCCCGCGCCGGGCACGCCGGTCGAGGTGCGCTCGATGCGGCTGAAGGCGTCGAAGGCGCGGATCAGTTCGTCGGGCGTCAGGCCGGGGCCGGTATCGGCCACCTCGATGCGCAGCCGATCGGGCAGGGCGCGTTCGACCCGCACCTCGACCCGGCCGCGCAGGGTGTATTTGACCGCGTTGCCGACCAGGCTGGACAGGATTTGCCGCGTGCGCACCGCGTCGCCGACCACGCCGCCGGCGCCGTCGCGAACCAGCTGTTCGTCGATGTGCACGGAAAGCTCGATATTCTTGGCCGCGGCTTGCGGGCGATGCAGCAGGACCACGTCGCGCGCCAGCCCGGCCGGGTCGAAAGGCCGCCGGGCCAGTTGAAGTTCGCCGGCTTCCGCCACCTCGGTGTCCAGGGTGGCGTTGAGCACCGCGATAAGGTCTTCCGCCGCCTCCAGCGCCGCCGACAGCTGGTCGCGGGAAGGCTGGCCGCGGCCGCCGCCGACGGCGGAGGCCAGGACGTGGGCGACGCCGGTCAGGCCGGTCTTGATCTCCTGGGACAGGGTGGCGATCAGGTCCGACTTGGACTTGGTCAGCCGCTTGGCCTCGGCCAGCGACTGGGCGCGCTGGTCGATCAGGGTCTCGCGCTCGTCGGCGAAGGCGAACAGCCGCCGCAAGAGGCGGTTGAAGATCAGCGACAGCGCGAAGCCCAGCGCCGCCGCCGCCAGCGCGATGCGCGCCATCGCGGTTTCGGCCGGATTGAGGAAGAGGGCGATGAGCGGTCCGGCGCAGGCCGCCGGGCCGACGATCAGCAGAGCCGGCAGGCTGGGGGCGGAAAAGAAGACGCAGATCGCCGCCGCGCCCAGGGCCAGCAGCAGCATCGGCTCGCTGACCGCGCCGGCGCCGGCGCCAAAGGCGCTCATCTGCGCCACCGCCCCGGCCCAGAGCAGCCCGCCCAGGATATGCACGCGGGTGCGCAGGGTCTCGTCGGCCAGTTGCTCCGGACGACGCCGGGCCCAGTCCATCACCGCGTAGAAGGCCGACCAGTTGATCGCGAATATGGTCAGACTGGCCAGAATCCACAGGCGATCGGGTGCGAACGAGGCGGCCCAGACGAAGATCGGCAGCCCGACCCCAAACAGGATCAAGGCATAGCGCAGCAGCGCCGCCTGGGCGTCCAGCGACTGCGCGGCGACGGAGCCCGAACGCGGGGCTGCCGCGTCGAAGGAGGGAAGGCCGGGCCGGTTGTTGGAGGTTTGGGGGCCGCTCAAGGTCCGCTCCTGGAGTGGAATCGAACCAACCTAGTCGGCGCAGGTTGAGTTGCGGTGAACCAAAGCGGTTAACGAGAGGCGCCCGGTATTATGGCGCAAACGCCATTAGAACTGAATCTCTGTCGCGCCCATGTTCTCAGGCATGGCCGATCCTCTCGTCCTATTCGCCCTTCGCCGCAAGTATGCGACGCTGCTAGGGCAACTCGCCGCGAAGCGCAAAGAAGCGCGGTCCATCAAGCGCGACCTGGCGCACGTTGCGGCGGTCATCCGCATGTTCCGTCAGACGGAGCCGATTGACCAGATAGAGCCAATCCGGCCTCGCGCTAAGAACCGTTGGATTGCAGGCGGAGCATGGACGCGGATCGCTATGGACGTGCTCCGAACCGCCGTTGAACCGATGACAGCCCGAGAACTCGCCGAAAGCGTAGCCGTTCGCGCTGGGCCGGGAACGGCGGTTAGGGACGTGCAGTGCTCACTCTACAGCGCGCTTAGGCTTCGAGAGGGCAACGGACTGACTCTCCATCCCGGCCATCCGAAACGGTGGAGCGCGCCGGGCGCCACTCATATCAGTTCAGCCGCCTCTTCGTCTGTGAGCTGCTCCGTTGAATAGACGCCCTTCTTGCCGGGGACGCTGTAGATCATATCTTTTTGGGTCATGCGATAGAGCCGCTGGTTGAGCGACGCCCGCTTTTGGATTTCTCCGAATTCCTTGTAGAGATAGACGATTATCCGATCCAAAGCGGCCACACCGCCCAGCGCGCGGACGGCGCTCGCGATGTTGAACTCGGCGTGATCGGCCTCAGTGACGCTGAGTTCGTCTAGGACCTCTTTGGGCAATCCCTCCACCTCTTCCCAGGAGAGGGCCAGCCGCTTAGCTTTGCGAACTGATGCCGTCATCCAGTTGGGGTGAGCGGTCTGCCAGTCCTGCAATTG
>DASYAQ010000190.1:0-8981 GCA_036501225.1 Caulobacteraceae bacterium
CCGAAGTGTATTGGAAGTACGGTGTAATCGTCCATGGAGCGTTGTTGTAAGTGTAGATAACGTTGAAGATGTCTTCGTTGTTCTGGAAGAACGGGGTCGCCACCGTGTTGGTGCTGCTATGCCCCACATTGCCGCCGCCGACGAATGCAAGCGTGTTGGCCGGATCGATTGTCCACGTCGCGCCGCCGGTGACCCAATCGTAACTGTTGGAATAGAGCCCGTCATTCAGCGACAGAGACCAAGCGACCGGGCCGGTCGTCAGGTTCCCCTGAATGCCGCGGCTGATGGCCGGCTCCTGGTTCCACAACAGGCCGCGCTCGATGTTCATGTTCTGGAAGGTGAAGGTGTACTCGCCGCCGATCAGCGTCGGCAGGGCGCCGGCCTCGATGCTGAACATCGAATTGGGGACGACCTTGACGAAGCCCTGCGGCACGTAGCCGTAGGTCGCGGGCGTTATCGTCGTCGACCTGAAATAGGTCGCGCCCAGCGCCGGCAGCGAATAGGCGCCGGCCTGGATGAAGAACTGGATCGGCCCGTCGGTCTTGTTGATGATCACCTGGGCGTTGCTGACGTCGAAAAAGCTCTGGTTGCGGTCGGCGCCGCCAAAGAAGGTTGGGCTGGGCGACTGATAACCGCCGAGGACGCTGAACACACCGTCGACGGTGATCTTGCCGAGCGGACCGGCGTCGAACACCGCCGGGTACGGGTTGGCCGCCATCGGCGCGGTGATGGACGGGGTTGGCATCGGGCTCGGCGTCGGAGCCGCCGGTGCGGCAGGCGGCGTCGCGGGCGCGGGTTCGGCGGTTTGGGCCGCGGCTGTTCCGGCCCAGGCGAGCCCTAGCGTCGCCACGCTGGCGCACATGGTCAGCTTCAGTTTGTTCATTGATAATCCCCTTATTAATTCGCCGCCCGGCTGTTCCTTGAGCGGCGCTCGACGGCGAGCTTTCCCGTTCGTCGAAGCCTATGGTCCGACTGTTTTCCGCGCGGCAAAGTTAAGGCTTGGCCGTGAGGGCATTGGATTCGCCTCTGGACGTTTCTTGTGCAGCGCAGCAGGCCGGATGCGCCTTTGTTAGGCGCCGGCCTATCGCCGCGGGCGGTCTCCATGGTGAAGGCGGCCGGCGCATAAAAACCGCGCCGATTCGACGGCCTCAGCGCCGCTGCAGCTTCGCCCTGGCGGCCTTCAGTTTCTCGTCCAGATGCGTTCGCGCGGCCTCGAACGTCGAGGCGAGCCGCGCCTCCTTCTGCGCCAGAGCCCGCCGCTCGCGCTCGATCGCCGCGGTCTTGGCGTCCCTGTCGGCGTTCAGGGCGACGAGATCGGCTTCCAGGCGCGCGACCCGCGCCAGGACGGCTTTGCTGGGCTGGGGCGGGTCGCGGTTCGGCTTGGCGGGCCTGAGCGCTTCGACCTTGCCGGCGCTGGCGCCGAGCCCGCGCTTGACGGTGACCCCGGGGCTGGCCAGGGCGCGGTCGTGGTCGGCGCCGTGCTCGATCTCCTTGGCCTCGCCGTCCTTGAACAGGTCTCGGTGGAATCCCCAGGCGGCCAGGGCCTTGGCGCGCGAACGGGTCGCCACCGTGTAGGCGTGCAGACCGTCCGACCAGCAGAACACCTTCAACCGCGCCGCCATGGCGTCTGAACGCAACGGCCCGGCTTATCGTTCATCTGGCCGGAGGCCGGCATGACCCGTCAGAGTTTCACAAGCGCGGTCGCCATGGAGGCGGCTTCGGCCGACACCCTGCCGGACGAACCGGGCTGGTGGTTCGAGCCCAAGTGGGATGGCTTCCGCTGCCTGGTCTTCCGCAATGGCGACGAGGTCATCCTGCAAGCCAAGTCTGGCAAGCCGCTGACCCGTTATTTCCCGGAGGTCGCGGCGCGCCTGGCGGCCATTCCCGCCCAGCCCTTCGTCCTGGATGGCGAACTGCTCATCGCCGAGGCCGGCCGGTTCTCCTTCGAGGCGCTGCAGATGCGGCTGCATCCGGCCGAGAGCCGCATCCGCAAGCTCGCCGCGGCCCAGCCGGCGATCCTGGCGGTGTTCGACATGCTGATGAGCCCAGATGGGCGTGACCTGCGCGCGCGGCAGTTCAGCCAACGACGCAAGGCGCTCGAGGCCTTCGTCGGCGAACACGGCGACGCGCGGCTGACCCTGACGCCGGGAACCGACGACCGCACCCTGGCCCAGTCCTGGCTCGACGCCGGAACCCTGGAAGGCGTCGTCGCCAAGCGGCTGGACGGCGCTTATGTCGAGGGCGCCCGCGCCATGCTCAAGGTCAAGCGCGTCCGCACCGCCGACTGCGTGGTCGGCGGTTTTCGCTATGCCCAGGGCGCCCAGCTGGTCGGCTCGCTGCTGCTCGGCCTCTACAACGACAGCGGCCTGCTCGATCACGTCGGCTTCACGTCGGGCTTCGCCAATCTCGACAGGGCGGATCTGACCCGGCGGCTGGAAGCCCTGCGCGGTGGGCCGGGCTTCACCGGCGATGCGCCCGGCGGCCCCAGCCGCTGGTCGAGCGAGCGGTCGAGCCGGTGGGAGCCGTTGCGGCCCGAACTGGTGGTCGAAGTCTCCTTCGACCACGTCTCCGGCGGCCGCTTCCGGCACGGCACGCGCCTCGTCCGCCTTCGGCCCGACAAGGCGCCGGCGCAGTGCCGAATGGACCAGATCCTATGATCGGGCGCGGGGCGCCGGCGCCGGGCTCACTCCGGCGATTCCGCCGTTAGTTCAAAGGACAGGAGGCGATAGGCCCGGCCGACCGCCTCGACCAGGTCGAGCGGCGGCCCCGCCAATTCCGGCCGCCGCCAGCGAACATCATAGCCCAGCCTGACCCTGCCGCTGTCATCGTCCTGGTCCTGCTGGCGAAACCGCGGCTCGTAGCCCAGCGGTTCCAATAGCGGCGCCAGGGCGCCGGGCGAGGTTCCGGCGTCGACGCTGATCACCAGTCGGGCGCGATGCTCGCGCGGAATGCGCAGGTCGAGCCACTTCAGCCCCAGCAAAGTGATCATCGCAAGCACGGTCGAAGCCACGCCCAAGCCGAGTTGGCCGCCGCCGAAACAGAGCCCGATCACCGTGGTCAGCCAGATCGTCGCGGCGGTTGTCACCCCGCTGACCAGGTCGCCGCGCTTCAGAATGGTGCCGCCGCCTATGAAGCCGACGCCGGTCAGAATCCCTAACGGCAGGCGCATCAGGTCCATGACCGCGAACGAGGCCGGCGTCTTGCCGGCGACGGGGAGCAGTATGTTGGCCTGGATCATCGCCACCGCCGCCGCCAGGCCGACCAGCATGGTGGTGCGCAGGCCCGCGGCATGCCCGCGTGCGCCTCGATCGAACCCGATCAGCCCGCAAGCCACGAGGGTCAGGGCCAGACGCAGCCCGATGTCCTCCCAGGACGGATACAGCGGCATCGAAAACCTCGCGGCGACGCCGACAAGACCGTCCGCCGGCTGATCGTGGATCGCGCGACGACGGCAAAGGTTCCGCAAAGCGCGGCGCGGCCGGCGTGCTCAGCGGGCCACCAGCGGCGCGAAGTTCAGGTGGCTGCCGGCGTCGACCAGCAGGGTCTCGCCGGTGATGTGGCGCGCGGCGGGGGAGGCCAGGAAGACGGCGGCGACGGCGATGTCCTCGGCGGTCGAGGCGGCCTTCAGCGGGGTCCCGGCCGCGGCGCGGTCGCGCACCGCGGCCTGCGCCACAGCCCCGACGCCCTTGCCGAACCAGGGGGTGTCGATGAAGCCCGGGCAGATGGCGTTGACGCGGATCTTCGGCGCCAGCGCCCGGGCCAGGCTGATGGTCATGGTGTTGAGCGCCCCCTTCGACGCCGCATAGGGGATGGACGAGCCGATGCCGGCCACGCCGGCGATGGACGAGGTGTTGACCACGGCGCTGGCCCGTTCGGTCGCCTCCAGCAGCGACCGCGCCGCGCGCACCATCTGAAAGCCGCCGACCACATTGATCCGATAGATGCGCAGGAAGTCCTCGCCCGAGACCAAGTCCATGTCGCCATGGGCTGCGAACTTGGTCGTGCCGGCGTTGTTGAACAGGGCGTCGATGCGGCCGAAGGCTTGCGCCTTGGCGGCGATGGCGCGGCAGGCGGCGTCGTCGCCGACGTCGCCCTGGACCGCGATGGCCTCGGCGCCGTGGGCGCGGACCAGGTCGCAGGTCTCCTCGGCCTCCTTGGCGGAGGAGGCGTAGTCGACCACCACCGCCTTGGCGCCGCGGCCGGCGGTCTCCACCGCGATGGCGCGGCCGAGGCCGGTCGAGGCGCCCGTCACCACGATGATCGCACCGTCGAAATCCCTGCTCATCCCACGCCTCTCCTCGATCACGATGATTTTGGATTGAAAATCCAAAATCATAAACGTGATCGATTCCTAAGAGCTAGAGCGGGTTGCGGGCGGAAAACCGCTTCGCACTTTTCCGCGGGCCCGCTCGAGTTTTGCCGCGACCATAGTGGGCCATCGCGGACTTGTCGCGGGGACGGCGATCGTGCGTTAGGCTGGCGCCATGAGCGATGAACACCTGACGCAGCTGGGCCGCGCGGCGGCGCTGCCGGCCAGCCCCGACGAGGCGGTGCTGGAGCGGGTGGCCAATCCGCATCCCGACAGCCTCTATCTCGCCCGCTTCACGGCGCCGGAGTTCACCTCGCTCTGCCCGGTGACCGGCCAGCCGGACTTCGCCCATCTGGTCATCGACTATGCGCCGGCCGGCTGGCTGATCGAGTCCAAGTCGCTGAAGCTCTACCTGGGCGCGTTCCGCAACCACGGCGCCTTCCACGAGGCCTGCACGCTGGCGATCGGCAAACACATCGTGGAGACGGCTGCGCCCCGCTGGCTCCGCATCGGCGGCTACTGGTACCCCCGCGGCGGCATTCCCATCGACGTCTTCTGGCAGACCGGCCCGGCCCCGGAGGGCCTATGGCTCCCGGACCAGGGCGTCGCGCCATACCGCGGGCGGGGGTAGGGCAGGAACGATTCTAATCCGCTCATCCTCGCGAAGGCAGGGGACCCTGGTGTTTTGTTCTGAGGGCATTGAGGTGCGGGAGATGTCACAGGTATTGACACAAAGCACACCAAGCACACCAAGAAGAGTAAGGGTCAGTGCTGACCCTTGGTGTCCTTTGCGTACTTTGTGGTGAAAGCTGACGTCCCGCTTGCGCGGGACCAACGGAAAAAAGCCTCGTTCCCGCTTTCGCCGGGATGAGCGGATTAAGAGATAGCCTCAGGGCTGCTTCCAACGCGTGGTCAGGGCGGGAACGTCGGGGCGGACGCGTTCCAGCGGGGGTTCGGCGGGGGTGCCGATATGGACGTAGCCGGCGATCTGTTCGCCGACGCCCAGGCCGAGCAGGGCCGTGGCCTCGGGCGCATAGGCGTACCAGTCGGTGATCCAGTTGGCGCCGTAGCCGGCCGCCTCGGTGGCGATCAGCAGGGTCATGCAGACCGCGGCGGCCGACAGCCGCTGTTCCCATTCGGGGATCGCCGCCTCGATGTGGCGCGAGACCACGGCCACGGTCAGCGGCGGGACCTTGATCTTGAACAGGGCGCCCCTGGCCTTTTCCGGATTGGGCTGGCGGGTGGCGATGGCCTCCAGGGCCGCGGCGAAGTCCGCCTTGGCCTCGCCCTCGAGGATGATGAACCGCCAGGGAAAGAGCTTGCCGTGGTCGGGCACGCGGGCGGCGAGGCGGAGCAGTTCGGCCAGTTCGGCCTCGTCGGGCGCCGGCGCCCGCAGCGTGCCGGCGGAGGTGGAGCGGCGGCGCGCCAGGAAATCCAGCACCTCGCGCCGGCCCTCGCCGATGGGAAGCGGTTCGCCGAAAAGCGGTTGGGCGGGCAGGGCGATGTTCAAGCGAGGGCCTCTTGAAATTGGGCGTGCGGGGCTCATCTGGTTTATAAGGCCGAAAAGGCCGTTACCGATCCCGCATTTTGGGGCCGTGTTAAACAGGCTCTGCCAAGATCGGGCTGGATGGACCAGGGGAGAGCCTGCCAATGCCGCAACGTCTGAAGGTGGTGACCCCGCAGTCGACCCCGCCCGTGTGGGCGGCGCTGCGCAATGAGGCGGCCCATGCCGCCCAGACCGAGCCGGGCCTGGCCTCGCTGTTGCACGCCACCATTCTCAAGCATGAAGACCTGGCCTCGGCGCTCTCCTATCAGCTGGCGCGCAAGCTCGGCGACCAGGAGTTGCGCGCCATGAGCGTGCGCGAGCACGCCGAGGAGGCGTTCGCATCCGACCCGTCCCTGATGGCGGTGATCGAGGCCGACCTGCAGGCGGTGTTCGAGCGCGACCCGGCCTGCAAGGGCTATATGCAGCCCTTCCTTTTCTTCAAGGGTTTCCAGGCCTTGCAGACCCATCGGGTGGCGCACTGGATGTATCACCAGGGCCGCGAGACCCTGGCCTTCTATCTGCAAAGCCGCATGTCGGAAGTCTTCCAGGTCGACATCAATCCGGCCACCCGCATCGGCAAGGGCGTGTTCATCGACCACGGCACCGGCATCGTCGTCGGCGAGACGGCGGTTATCGGCGACGACGTCTCGATGCTGCAGGGCGTCACCCTGGGCGGCACCGGCGCCGAGCGCGGCGACCGGCATCCGAAGATCGGCAAGGGCGTGCTGCTGGGCGCCGGGGCCAAGGTGCTGGGCAACATCACCATCGGCGACTACGCCCGGATCGCCTCCGGCGCGGTGGTGCTGAAGCCGGTTCCCTCGGGCTGCACCGCGGTCGGCGTGCCGGCGCGGCTGGTCAACTGCCCGACCTGCGAGGAACCGGCGCGTTCGATGGACCACACCCTGGCCGACGACGTCTACGACTACGTGATCTGAGCTTGCTCCGGCGGGGAATGCCGCTAGGTTCGCCGCCGATCCCAGAGCAACAAGGAACGCGCCGCCGTGGACGAAAAAGACCTGAAGCGCGTCGAGGCGCACCTGAAGCGCACCTTCGGCAACCCGCACGTGGCCGTGATCGCGCGCAAGCAGAAGGATTCCGCCGAGGTCGAGCTGAAGGGCGAATTCATCGGCGTGGTCTATGAAGACGAGGACGAGGCCGGCTCCTTCCTCTTCGAAATGGCCATCCTGGCCGAGGATCTGGACGTCTAAGCCCGCTCACCTTCAGCGCGGGTGGATTCGGCTGATCTTGGTGCCCTGCAGGGTGAGGTCGGCCATCAGGCCCCTGCCGTTGAACGGAAAGGCATAGACGTCGCGGGTGAGGGTGGTGGTGTTGGCCTCCGCCGCCCCGCCCTGGTTGATGACGGTGATGCTGGGCCCGGTGCCGGCCGCGAAGCCGCCGCTCCGCCGCAGATAGTCGAGCGACGAGTCGGTCATGAAGAACAGCGCATAGCTGAAGTCCTGCCCGCCGATCTGCAGGCCCCATGAGCCGCCGGTGAGGTTGTAGTAACCTTCTGGCCGGCCATTCACGAGCAGGACGCCGTTGCCGGTCTCGCCGCCGAACACGAAGCCGGCCTTCAGAACCGACGGAAACACCAGCACCGCCCGGGCATGGCGCGCGAAAAAGCGTGACTGTGGCTGGATGGCCTCGAGCTTGCTCAGCGCCCTGGCGCCATCGGCGGCCAGCTGATCTCTCGCCTCGGCGTGCGCCGAGGTGGCCGCGAGCGGGCCGAATGTGGCGGCGAGAGCCAGGCTCCCAGTCGCCAGATAACGACGGGTGATGTTCATTTCAGGCGAGCTCCGACATTGAGACGGAGCGGTAACGCCGCTGTGACCGATCGGTTCAATGCCGAAACCATTCCGGCTTTGGTTGGGTTGGGCGGTTCCTCCCCTAAAGCACCGCCAGCATTTCGCCGACCAGCGGGTGGCGGACGATGTCGCCGTCGCTGAGGCGGACCACGGCGATGGCCGGGACGGTCTCCAGCCGCACGGCGACGTCGCCGAGGCCCGAGACGCCGGGCAACAGGTCCGACTGCTGCGGGTCGCCGGTGATCACCATGGTCGAGTTCCAGCCCAGCCGGGTCAGCAGCATCTTCAGCTGCACATAGGTGCAGTTCTGCGCCTCATCGATGACCACGAAGGCGTTGTTCAACGTGCGCCCGCGCATATAGCCGACCGGGGCGATCTCGATGGCGCCCTCGGCCATCAGCGCCCGCACCCGCTTCATGGAGAGGCGGTCGGAGAGAGCGTCGTAGAGCGGCCGCAGATAGGGGGCGAGCTTGTCCTCCATGTCGCCGGGCAAAAAGCCAATGGATTCGCCGGCCTCGATGGCGGGCCGCGAGAGTACGATGCGGCCGACCTTGCCGGCCTCCAGTGCCTCCACCGCCTTGGCGATGGCCAGATAGGTCTTGCCGGTGCCGGCGGGGCCCAGCGCCAGCACCAGGTTGCGCGCGTCGATGGCCTCCATCAGCGCCGCCTGACCGGGCGACTTGGCCTTGATGGTCTTCAAGTATCCCTGTTCGCGGTCGTCGTTGTGGGCCGGCCCAAGCGGCGACCAGCCGCCGCGGTCGATCGGCAGCCGGCGAATCTTCCCGTCGTCATAGTCCACATCGCTGAACGCGCCTTCGCGCACCATCCGCTTACACGCACGTTTGGTCATGGCAGCCTCCGTCGGGATAAGAAAAAAGGGCGTGTCCGCAATGGACCGCCCTTGGGGTGAATGGGAGGAGAGGGGAGAAGAGACTGCGGCGCCCGGCGGCTCGGTCTTCGACCTTTGACGGGGCGGCCCGGAGGACCGCCGACCAACCGTACGCGACAACCGCATTCTCCACATGAAGGAGACCGAAGGGAGGTTTGATCCCCTCGAATCGCCCGACTAAGGATGATGGTAACAGCCTTTCAAATTCGTTAAGCAAGACAAACGTTGCAATAAAGGAGGTGGGCGGATGAATGTTTACAACTTGGGCGCCGTCTCGCCAACGCTCCCTGCGGAAGACGAATACTGGATAGCGCCAAATGCCGTCGTTCTTGGGAATGTCATATTGAAGAAGAATGCAAGCATCTGGTTCGGAGCGGTGCTGCGCGGGGACAATGACGCCATCACGGTGGGCGAGAATAGCAACGTCCAGGA
>DASYAQ010000191.1:0-15859 GCA_036501225.1 Caulobacteraceae bacterium
AGGCGCGTCTTCGCCTACCGCGGTGCCGCCTTCGGCGTCGTTGCGGCTGAAGGCGTCCGTCTCGTACTTGTCGTCCGGCGACCTGGCGACTTCCGCCTCCACGTCGCCGGCCGCGCCGGACTCGCCACCCTTGGCGGTCGCCCCTTCGGCGTCGCCGCGGCTGAAGGTGTCGGTCTCGTAGCCGTCGTCGCGGTCCTTGGCGGGGTCTTTGGCATCGGGCATGGCGTGTCCTCCTGGGACGAAAACCCGCCACGCCCGGCGACGTTCCTCATGCCGCCGCGCCGAAGGGCACGATCTTGTTGTCCGCGTCGTGGCCGATGTCGGCGCGGCCGAGCCAGGGGATGCCGGAGCGCTCGCACCAGAAGCGCGCCACCGCCGCCTCGTCCATGCCGAAGTCGGGATCGTTCGGCGGGATCAGGCTGCAGCGGCCCAGCCGGATGCCGGCGACGCGTCGGACGCTCGGGTTGCCGGTGACGTGGAAGAAGGACCGGTCGATCCGGTACGTGGCCTCCGACACCTCCTCGAGCATCAGCACGTGGTCGGTCAGGTCGGGTTCCAGCGGGGTGCCGAGCAACTGGCTGAACACCGTCAGATTGAACGCCGCGGCCTTGCGTCCGTCGCCAAGGCTGGGCTCCAGCGTCCCCGGCGCGCGGTCGATCAACCAGGCCAGGGCGCGGGCGATGGCCGCCTCGCCGCCGTCGCGCAGGATGTCCTGGGCCACAGGCCCGTGCGCCAGATGCGGAAATCCGGCGCGGTAGAGGCCAGCCAGAAGCGCGCCGGCGTCGCTGTAGCCGAGATAGGTCTTGGCCCTGGCGGCGGGCTGCAGGCCGGCCAGCACCGCCTCGGCGATGCGGCACGCGCCATAGCCGCCGCGCGCGAACCACAGCGCATCGAAGCCGGGGTCGTTGGCGACGTCGAGAAAGGCCCGCGCCCGGGTGGCGTCATCGCCGGCGAAATGGCCGGCGCTGGCCAGCACGTCCGGATGGAAGACGATCTCCGGGGCCGCCTCGCCGTAGAGCGCCCGCGCCAGGGCGGGAACGCGCTCGGCCACCTCCGGCGACATGCGCGAGGCGGTGGCGACGACGCCGATCTTCAGCCTCTCGCGGCTCATGGGTTTGGCTCCAAAGGCCGAGGGTCCTGTTGCTCCGCCCGGGCGGCGCTCATAGGGTCCGGCGATGATTCCAGGCCAAGCCTACTTCTTCTGCGGCGTCGGCGGCAGCGGCATGACGCCCCTGGCGCTGATCGTGCAGGCGCGCGGCGGACTTGTCGAAGGCTCGGACCGGTCGCTCGACCAGGGCCGCAACACCGCCCGCTTCGATTTCCTGCGCGGGCGGGGCGTGGCCCTGCACCCCCAGGACGGCAGCGGCGTGAACCGCCCGGGTCAGGTCCTGGTCATGTCGGGCGCGGTCGAGGAGAGCATTCCGGACGTCCAGTCCGCGCGCCGGCTGGATCTGGCCATCATGACCCGCGCCGAACTGCTGGCCGAGCTGTTCAACGCCGCCGATCAGCGCATCGGCGTCGCCGGCACCAGCGGCAAGTCGACCACCACCGGCATGATCGGCTGGATCCTGGATCGGGCGGGGCAGGACCCGACCGTCATGAACGGCGCGGAGATGAAGAACTACATCGCCGCCGATGCGCTCTTTGCGAGCGCTAGAGTGGGTTTGGGAACCGCCTTCGTCAGCGAGGTGGACGAGAGCGACGGCTCGATCGCGCTCTTCCAGCCGACCATCGCGGTGGTGAACAACATCTCCCTCGATCACAAGTCGATGGAGGAGCTGCGCGTGCTGTTCGGCGACTTCACCGCCAAGGCGCGCACGGCCGTGCTCAATCTCGACAACGCCGAGACCCGCGCCCTGGCCAAGGCCGCGCAGCCCGCGCGGACCATCACCTACAGCCTGAGCGACGCGGCCGCCGATCTGCTTGGCGGTCGCCCCACGCTCCGTCCGGACGGCGTCAGTTTTCCGGTCACGGCGCGCGCGACCGGCGAGACGGTGTCGGTGGACCTGCAGGTTCCCGGTCTGCACAACGTCGCCAATGCGCTGGCGGCTCTGGGCGCGGCCCAGGCCTGCGGCGTCAGCCTGGCCGACGCGGCCCGGGCGCTGGGCGCCTTCGGCGGCATCAGGCGGCGCTTCGAGGTGGTGGGGACGGCCGGCGGCGTCACCGTGATCGACGACTTCGCGCACAACCCGGACAAGATCGCCGCCACGCTCGACACCTTGCACGCCTTTCCAGGCCGGCTGCTGCTGATGTTCCAGCCGCACGGCTATGGGCCGTTGCGGCTGATGAAGGCGGCCTTCGTGGACGTCTTCGCCGAGCGGCTGGGGCCCGAGGACGTACTGCTGATGCCCGAGCCGGTCTATTATGGCGGCACCACCGACCGCAGCATCAGCAGCCGCGACATCACCGAGGCGCTCGATCTGCGTGGGCGCAAGGCCGAGGCGCTCGCCGACCGCGCGGCCTGTGGCGACCGGCTGGTGGAGCTGGCAATGCCCGGTGATCGCATCGTGGTCATGGGCGCTCGCGATGACACGCTGTCCCAATTCGCGGCGGAGGTCTTGAGCCGGCTGGCGCGCCCAAGCCTTGCCGGCCGCTAAAGTTGAGTTACGCTGGCTGGGACATCCAAGGGGGCGAGGCCATGAGACTTCAATTGAAACGCATCGCGGCGATCGGCGCGTTCGCCGGCCTGGCCGCCTGCACGCAGCCGGCCCCGCCACCCGCCCCGTCGGCGGCGCCGGCCGTGGGCTACGAGGCGGTTTCGCTGACCGGCTCACCGCAGGAGAACGGCGGCCTGTTGCGGATCAATATCTCGACCGGAGAAACGGTTCTCGCCTGGGACGACAAGCCGGTGACCATCACCTTCCTGGAGACCTCGCCGCCGCCGACCGGGCACTACCGCGTGTACGCCTGGTCGACGATCATGCAGGCCAACGGCCAGCTGGTCTGGAACGCCATCCGCATGGACGAGGTTTCTGGCCGGCTGTGGCGCCTGGCGGGCGACGGCGGCACGATTCCCTTCTCCTGGAGCGAATATACAGCCGCGCCCAAGGCGTGACGGCCTTCAGGCCGCGGGCAACGCGCCGTCGCGGTCGGCGGTCGGGATGGCGTCGTAAAGCGTCGGCGGCGTGAGGTTCAGCCGTCGGCGCGCGGCGTCCAGCGGCTCGCTCATCAGCTGCTCATAGTCCTCGCCGGCCAGCCAGGTGGCGGCCTTGCCGCGCTTGTAGCCCTGCCAGATGGCGCCGACGTACGGATGCCCGGTCCGCCCGGCGCGAGACCGCAGGGCGGCGCCCAGCGCGATCACCGCCCAGCCGAGGCTCTTGGTCTGGGCATAGGAGAAGGCCACCAGGCAGGCCTCGCCCAGCCCGTCGCGGTGATAGCCGGACAGCACATGCCAGATGTCGTGGCTGTCGCGGGTGCGGCGGCCGAACCAGGCGTGCGGATGGGCCTGTTCGACCTTGGACTGCCGCTGGCGGCTGATCTCGGCCAGGCCGTCGGCCGAAATGTTCTCGCTGCGCACGAAGTCGCGATAGGCCGCGCCGACGGTGCCGGGCGCAAAGGTGTCCAGCCAGGCGTCGTCCATCAGCCTGGGCGCCAGTTCGACATGCTCGTAGGCCAGCCGGCCGCCGTTCGGCGTCTCGAGCAGGCGGCGATAGCTCTTCATGGTGGAGTCGCCGTTCAGGGCGCCCATGATCTCGAACACCTGGCCGGTGTCTTCCTTGTCGGCCAACAGCCGCCGCAGCGCCTTCAGGGCCACGCCCCAATGGCGTCGCGGCCGCTGCGCGCGGGTGTCGGCCAGGGGTTGCGGCGCGGTCATCGTTTCGGACATGGCCACGGGAAGCTCTCCTTCAATCGGCGCGGATGGAGGTTGCGGCGAGGGCGGCCTCGAACGAGGCGCGGCCCTCCGAGGTCAGCAGCGAGTCGCGGATCAGGCCCAGGATCACATGGCCGCAGGCGCGCAGGTCCACGGCCTCGCCCCAGGCGATCTGCAGGACCAGGCCCTGGAAGGTGGCGACCAGGGTTCGCGCGACGGCGATCGGGTCGACCTCGGCGCGGATCTGGCCGGTGTGCTGGCCCCGCTCGATCAGACGCGCGATCGCCGCGCGCACGGTGGCGAGCCCTTCGACGGCGCTTGTGCGGATGCGTTCGTTCCGGAGCGCCTCGCCCCAGCCCTGGATGCCGACCCGGCGCATATCGATGTGGCGCGGATCGGTCAGCCCCTCGCCATGGAGCTCGATCAGCGCCAGCAGGCCGCGGATCGGATCCTGCTCGCCCTGGGCCAGGGCGTTGATCATGGCCTCGCCCTGGTGGCGCTCGTCGGCCAGGGCGACGACGATATCTTCCTTGGTGGCGAAGTAGAGGTAGAGCGTGCCCTGGCTCACCCCGGATTCGCGCACGATGTCGGCGGTGGTGGTGGTGTGGAACCCGTCCCGCGAAAAGCAGGTCAGCGCGGCGTCGAGGATCTGCTGGCGGCGCGTCTCCTTCCTGGCTTCGCTGATCTTGGGCATGGGTCCAACATAAAAAACTGACTGGTCAGTCGTTATTATGCCACGATCGGCCCGTCGTCAACCGTCTGCGGCGCCTATTGCGTCATCAGGGCGACGCCGCCGTCGCCGGGGCGGGCGGATTTGGCCAGGCCGGAGTGGTGTTCCGCCGGCTCGAACACCGCGCCGGTTGCGAACAGGGCCGCGATCCGCTCGGGCGCGATGCCCAGTTCGCGCAGCAGTTCGCCCGAGTGCTCGCCCAGGTCCGGGGTCGGATAGCGGAAGCCGCCGGGGCTGCGGCTGAAGTCGGCATAGGCGCGCACGCTGACCATTTCGCCGACGCGTGGGTGCACCCAGGTCTCGAACAGCTCGTTCTCGCGCAGCCATTCGCTGTCGAAGGCCTCGGGCCCGCGCAGGGCGGGCGCCACAGCCATGCCGGCGGCCAGCAGGGCCTGCAGCAACTCGTCGCGAGGCCGCTGGCCGAAGGCGGCGGCCAGGGCTTCGGCCAAGGCCCCGTCGCGCGGCGCCGTCAGGGCCGCGTCCGCGTCGCCGACATCGATGGCCAGCACCCGGCCCACCGCCAGCGCCTCGTCCGGCCGCTCGCAAACGATGGCCAGCCAGCCGCCGTCGCCGCACAGATAGAAGCGGTGCAGGGCGCGCACGCCGATGCAGTCGCGCGCGCCGACGTCGTTGGGCGGCCGGCCTTCATAGGTGGTCACCTCGCCGAGCTGGAAGGTCAGGCTTTGGGCCATCAGGCTGGTCAGCACCTCCTGGCCTTCGCCGGTGACTTCGCGCCGGTTCAGGGCGGCGATGACGCCGAAAGCGACCACGGCGGCGGTGGCCACGTCATTGACCGCGATGGTGTGCAGGATCGGCTCGTCGGCGCCGCCCTGGGCCGCCATCATGCCGCCCTCGGCCTGCAGCAGCGGGTCGAAGCCGGGCAGCCGCATGCGCTCGCCGCGGTCGCCATAGGCGTTGATCGAGCAGGAGACGATGCGCGGATTGATCGCTTTCAGCGCCGCATAGTCGATGCCCAGCCGGTGGCGGACGCCATGGCGATAATTGTCCAGGACCACGTCGGCCTGGCGCGCCAGGTCGTGGAACAGCGCGACGGCGGCGGGCTGTTTCAGGTCGATGCCGAGCCCGCGCTTGCCGCGATTATAGGCCAGGAAGCCGCCGCCATCGCTGCGGAACGGGTCGCCGTCGATCGGCTCGACCTTGATCACCTCCGCGCCGAGATTGGCCAGCACGCCGCCGGCATGGGCGCCGGCGATGACCGTGCCCAGGTCCAGCACCCTGATCCCATGCAGCGGCGCCTGGCCGTCCGGCGCCGCGCGATTGGCGGGCGGGCGCGGCGCCCAGGCCGGCGCCTCGATCCGGCGCGCCAGGCCGCGCACCGACCCCGGGCTCTCCGAGAGCCTGGCCGGGGTGTCGGGCATGGCGACGGCCCCCAACTCCGGGTGGATGAAGGTCTTGCGCAGGCCGCCCTGCGTGATCGCCGAACTCGCGAACCAGGCCTCGCGCGGGCCGACCGGGGCGCACGGCACGCCGGCGGCCTTCAGGATGGCCAGCCATTCGTCGCGTGGCTTCTTTGCGAAGACCCCCATCAGGGTCTCGCGCGCCATCGGCGGGTCGGCTGTTAGTTCGGCCCAGGACTCGTGCAAGCCGAGCGCCTCGATCGCCTTGATGTAGAAGTTGGCGAACAGGGCGCCGAGAAAGAGCCAGTGGCCGTCGCCGCATTCGTACAGGCGATAGCTGGGCGAGGCGCCGAGCGGCGCGCCGCGCGGCAGCGGCGGGTTGGCGACCACCCGCACCGCGCCGGCCACCTCGGACGCGCCGTGCAGCCCGCTGACCGTCACCGCCTGGCCAAGACCGCTGCGCGACCGCTCCAGCAGCGCCGCGCCGATCGCCGCGGCGCCGACCACGGCCTGGCCGTACCAGAGCAGCGGCAGGATCAGATGCACCGGCTGGTCGCCATAGGCGCCTTGCCGGAAGGCGACGCCACTGAGCGCGGTCAGCAGGCTGTGATGCGGCGCAAGCTGGCTCCAGACGCCCTTGGTCCCGTAAGCCGGCATCCAGACGTGGACCAGGGACGGATGCGCGGCGGTGAGCGTCTCGGCGTCCAGTCCCAGCCGCTCCAGACCCCCGGGCGCATGGTCGAAGACCGCGACGTCGGCCAGCGCGATCAGCGCCTTGGCCCGGGCCAGATCCTCGGGGTCCGCCAGGTCGAGGCTCATGACCTCTTTGTTGCGGTTGAAGGTCAGGTAGCCCGGATGCTGCTTCAGGCGATCGCCTTGCGGCGGCTCGATCTTGACCACCTCGGCCTCGAAATCGCCCATCAACATGGCCGCCATCGGCCCGGCGACGCCCTCGCTGAAATCTAGGATGCGGACGCCACTGTAGGCGGACAAAGGGCTGATCTCCCCCGAAAGGCGGCGTTCAGACACCGGCTTCTTTTAAAGGGCGGACGCCCCTTGGCGGGAGATTATCGCGGCCGGCCGGCGAGGTGAAGCCGCCGACCGGCATTCTGTAGGCCGGCCCACCCCGATGCCGATTTTGCTCGACGCCGGCGCCCGGCGAATAACCATCATATTCGGGGCAACGGATGCTCAGAGGGCGGAGTTGGGTGGAAAGCCGCTAACGCCATCGCGCGGGATACCTCACCGGGCGGGAGACTTCTCTGGGGCTCAGTCCACGACCGCGGTCCAAAGGAAGCGGCGTTGGCGCACGTCGATCGGGCCATGGCTGGCCAGGAGGTGTTGCAGGTGCGGGCGAGCGGCATCCCAAGACGGCGTGTCGGGCTCGAAGCGCATGAAGGTGAGACACCGGTAGAGGTCTTCCGGCTCGCTGATGACTTCCGGCACGTCGAAGACCTGACCATCCTCCAACCTGAGGTCCGCGGCTGCGAGCGCCGCTTCGATGTCGGCCACCAGGTGGGGGCGACCCGGGTTGGCGGAATTTTCCGCCAGCCGCAAAGCCTTGGGCAGTTCGCCGTTCCAAGACGGGGGCTCGGGCGGAGGCAGCGGATTGAGCTGGATCAGTCGGGCGCCGGGCCGGCAGGCGCGGCGGGCGTCGGCGATCCAATTGGTCGGGCCGCGCCGGGAGATGATCAGATCGAGCGCGTGGTCTGTCGCCGGAATGCGCGCCACGCCGCCGTTGTGCCGAGGGCTCGAGTTGCAGAGCGCCAACTCGACGTTGGCCAGACCGTTCTCCGCCGCCCTGCGACGCGCGATGGCGACGAAGCTCTCCACCGCATCGTAGCCGATGAAGCGCCGGACCTTCGGCGCAAACGCCAGCATATCGGTCCCATGTCCGCAGCCGGCGTCCAGCACGATCTTTTCCGGGGACAGATGGGCCTCGACAAGCTGGGTGTAGGCGTCTTCGCCGTTGCCTTCGCCCAGCGCCGACCGCCATGGATAGAAGTAGCCGCCCTGCTGCGCCGCCAGGGCTTCGAGCTGTTCGAAGTAGTCCAACGTCTACCCCCCTGCGATGCGCACCGGCGCGCCTCCCCGCCACTTAGCCGCGGCCCTGGCTTACGTCCATGCCGGGGGGCGATGTCCGCTGCGGTTCGAGCCTTGCCCTCTGCGGACGGCCTGGGAACGGACAGTGGCGACGCGTCCGTCTAACCATCCATGACGGAGATGCTGGCGTGGCCGCCCGGTCGCGCCCGCGCCACCATCGTCTGCGGACACGAGCCGTGACGGCTTGCGATCCAACAGCATGCGGTCCAACCCTTGTCGATGCCGGTAATCGCTGGCATGATCGCCCGATGCTCACGATCGCGCGAGTGCTGACCAACAATAACGGCCCCTCCGGGGTCGGTGGTTACTGCACGCGCTGAGCTAAAGCCAGCAAGACAGGATCACGAGGCCCCCCGATCGGCGGGCCTTTTTCTTGTGGGCCTCACCATCGGCCGGCCTCTTCGGAGGCGACATGGAACCGACAAGACTTCTGTACGCAAACGAGCCGACGGTTGAGGAGTTGCGCCACCATATCGGCGCGCTCGTCAGCCTGAACGGCTTCGTGGAGACCGTCCGTGATCAGAAGCGGATGCAGTTCCTCATCCTGAACAGTCACGGAAGCGCGGTGCAGATCGTCCATGAGAAGGGGGACGAAGACGACCGCCTCGCTGAACGGATCGCGGCCCTTACGCCCGGATCGGCCGTAACCGTGGCGGGAACCGTGAAGGACGCGCCGTCGGTCAAGCTGAACGGCCTGGAGATCCAGGCCGCGGACATGGTGATCCACAGCCTCGCCGCGACGCCGACCCCGATCGCCGCCGATTCGTCGCTCGACAAGCAGATCGACTGGCGCTTCCTCGGCCTGCGCCGGCCCGAGCAGCGCCTGATCTTCGAGGTTCAGACGACCCTGGAACAGGCCATGCGCGCCTGGTGGGCGCGGGCCGGTTTCATCGAGATCCATTCGCCGAAGCTGATGGGAACCTTCAGCGAGTCCGGGGCCGAGGCGTTCAAGGTGGCCTATTTCGACCGAACGGCCTATCTGGCGCAGTCGCCGCAGTTCTACAAACAGATGGCCATGGCGGCGGGATTCGATCGGGTGTTCGAGATCGGGCCCGCGTTCCGAGCCGAACCCTCCTTCACCTCGAGGCATGAGACGGAGTTCACCTCGATCGACATGGAGGTCGCCTGGACCGCCTCCCACCACGATCTCATGGCCTTGGAGGAACGCTGGCTGGTCGAGGTGCTGACGCAGGTCGCCGCGGTGCACGGGCCGGCGCTGGATAGCCTCCTGGGCGTGCGGATCAACCTGCCCGGCACGCCCTTTCCCAGGGTGACCATGCAAGACGCGCAAGCGATCGTCCGGGCGTCGGGCCATATCCCGACCAAGGCCGACGACCTGGACCCCGAGGGGGAACGACGGCTGTCGGCGCACGTCGCGCGCGAGCACGGCCACGAATTCGTCTTCGTGACCGACTACCCGGTGTCAGCCAGGCCCTTCTATCATCGCCGTCACGGCGATCGGCCCGACCTGACCCAGAGCTTCGACCTGCTGTGGAACGGAATCGAGATCACCACGGGCGCCCAGCGGGAGCATCGATCCCAGCCGCTCAGGGCGCAGGCGGTGGAGCGCGGATACGACCTGGAGCCCTTGGGCAGCTATCTCGACTTCTTCCGTTACGGCTGCCCGCCGCACGGCGGCATGGGCGTCGGGCTCGCCCGGCTGCTCATGGTGATGCTGCAAAGGTCCAGTATCCGCGAGGTGACGTTCCTGAGCCGCTCGCCGACGCGGCTGACGCCCTAACCTTCGCCGGCGAAGCGTCATTGCGACAATCCCGCCGGGGCGATGAGCCTCGATCCTGCGTCTGTCCGCTACGTCGGCGGACAAGATTGTTAGGCTGCCGGATGGACTGCGAACTTCGGAACGACTCTGTTCACCGATAGCCCGTGGCTTGGAGTTCGTAGAGTTCTGCGTAGAGACCGCCGTTGGCCATGAGCGCCTTGTGTGTCCCGAATTCCTTGAGACGGCCCTTATCGAGCACGGCGATGGCGTCGGCCATGCGGACGGTGGAGAAGCGGTGTGAGATGAGCAGGGTGACGCGGCCGGCTGCGGCGCCCGATCTCGCCTCGGTGGCAAACCGGGCGAACATCTCATGCTCGGCCGCGGCGTCGAGGGCGGCGCTCGGCTCGTCGAAGACGACAAGCAGCGGCCCCTCGCGGAACAAGGCGCGGGCGAGCGCCAGCTTCTGCCACTGGCCGCCCGAGAGTTCCGTCCCGCCCCACTTGCGGCCCAGCAGCGTGTCGAGACCGTCCGGCTGAAGACCGGCGAGCGCCGAACCGCCAGCGCGGTCGAGCGCCTGGGCCACGAGGTCCTTGCGGCCAAGCCGAGCGATCTCGCCCACGCCGATGCTCTCGTGCAGCAGGAGTTCGAAGTTGGCGTAATCTTGGAAAGTGGCGCAGACTCTCGACCGCCACGCCTCCATCGGCATGGCGGCGAGATCCTGACCGTCGACGAGCATCCGGCCCGCCGTTGGCCGGTAGAAGCCGCACAGCAGCTTGACCAGGGTCGACTTGCCCGAGCCGTTTTCGCCGACCAGCGCGATCACGCCGCCGGCGGGAAGCGTAAGCGAGACGTCGCTCAGCGCCGAGACGTCGCGGTCGGGATAGGCGAAGGAAACGCTGTCCATTTCTATCCCGCGCGCGAGCACAGCGGGCGGTGGGGTTTGGGGCTTGATCGCTTCCGGCGCAGCCTGCGCGTAATCTTCCAGCCAATGGAAGCGCTCGATAGTGAGCATCAGCGTCGGAAGATACTGGCCGATCAACACCACCAAGGCGATCGCGCCGACCAGGACGGCGGCCATTGTGGCGGTCAACACGACATCGCCGACGCCGATCTCGCCTCTGGCCGCGCGGATCACCACCCAGCCAATCGCCGCGACATAGGCGCCCATGAAGGCCGCGTCGCCCAGGATTAACCAGCCGGCGCCACCCCAGTTGGCGCGGTCGCGCTCACGGCGGATCTGCATGGTCAGGCCAAGGAAACGGTCCGTCAGCGCCTTCTGAAGACCGAATACGCGGATCTCCTTGCCCGCCGTGGCGGAGGCGACCAGGCCGTAGACGTGGGCGCGCAGGCGCACCGGTTCGGCGTAGGCGTCCTGCGACGCTCGGGTCAGTTTCTGCGCGCGCACGCCGGCGAAGATACGTGGAACGGCGAATAGCAGCAGGAGCAGGAAGCGGAGGTCGATGCTCGCCATGATAGCGATGGCGCCGACCGACAAGAGCGCGGTCCGCGACGAGAGCCCGATGACCTGGATCGAGCCCGCCAGGGCCTGGCGGCTCTGCCGGACCAGGGCCAACTTGTCGGCGAAGGCGGGGCGGTCGTGATACTCAAGAGTGGGAATACGGTTCGTGAGCCGGATCAGCTCGTGATCTAGCCTGAGCGTCACAAGTTCGATCGCCTTCGGCGCCAGACTGCCGTAGACGAGATAAGCCACAGCCGACACGCCCGCGGTCAAGGCCAGGGCGACGGCGGCCCAGACCGCGCCCAGGACGTGGCGCGCCGCCGCCTCCTGCACGATGAATTTGATCGCGTAGGTCGAGCCCAGCGCAAAGCCGGCGCCCACTAGCTCGGCCAGAATAGCGAGGCTCATGCGCGCCGGCGCTGCGCCAAATCCCAGTTTGGTGATCGTTGCAAGGCTGCGCGCGGCGCCTCGAACCTTCTCAAGCGCTGTCATTTCGCGGCCTCCGCCTCGGCGAAGCGCTGGGACTGGAGTGTGAACAGCTCGGCGTATTTTCCGCCCAGCGTCATCAGTTCGACGTGCGAGCCGAGTTCCAGCACCGAACCTTGATCGAGCACGCATATCCGGTCGGCGCGCCGAACGGTCGAGAAGCGGTGGGAGATGAGGATGGTGGTGAGGCCGCGCGTCAGTTCGAGGAAACGATCGTAGAGCTCGGCCTCGGCGCGCCCGTCGAGCGCGGCCGTCGGCTCGTCGAGGATCAGCAGTCGCGCGCCGGCCTCCACCGCCATCAGGGCTCGCGCCAAGCCGACGCGCTGCCATTCGCCACCGGAGAGATCGGCGCCGTCTGTGAACTGGCGCATCAGTGGCGTGTCCCAGCCCTTGGGCAGAGCGCGAATGCGGTCGATGACCCCGGCCTTTCCGGCCGCGCGCTCCAGCGCGCCTTCGTCCGCGGCCAGCTCCAGCCCACCGAAGCCGATGTTGTCTCGCGCCGAAAGACCGAAGCGTAGGAAATCCTGAAAGATCGCCGCAACCTGCCCGCGCCAGACGGCGGGATCGACGTCGCGCAGATCGACGCCGTCGATGGTGACGGCGCCGCTGGTGGGGTCGTAGAGCCGCGCGAGCAGCTTGACCAAGGTGGTCTTGCCAGCGCCGTTCAGCCCCACAATCGCGAGGGAGGACCCGGCGGGAACGGATAAGGAAAGGTCGCGCAACACAGGCACGCCGGCGCCGTAGGCGAACGTGACGTTGTCGAAGCGGACTTCGCGCGAGGGCGCATCGATCGGTAGAGTCTTCAGTGCAGCCAGCGAAACGTCCGCCGTTCTCGCTTCCAGCTCGCGCAGCGCGGGCAGCGCCGCCGAGCCGTACTCGATCGCATAGTCGGCGCCGCTAAGCCCCCATCCGCCGATCGCCTGGGCGGCGCGTAGGTAGATGATGAGTGCGCCGATGGTTATCACGCCGCGCGCCGCATCGCCGGCCAACAGACCATAGACGGCGAGCCCCGCCAGGCTCATCCCAATCGCGCCGGCGACGCCAGCGATCATACCCCTTCGCCGCTGACGCCACTCTTGGAGCAGGCCCGTCATCCATTCGCGTTCCAGCCGCCCACCGAGCCAGTCCGAGAGGCTCAGCATGCGCATCTCCTTGGCCGTGGCCGCGCCCAGGGCGAGATCGCGGTAGTAGTCGGCGCGGCGGACCGTCTCGGTCTTCCCGAGGAGGGTCTTGGCGTCATCGACCCAACTGCGTCGGATTTGCCGGACGAAGACGAACTGAACGGCGAACAGGAGCAGGGTCGCCGGCCAACTGTAGGCAAACAGCAGCGCACCCGAGACCACGCTGCGCAGGATCATCGGGATGCGCGTCGTTACCAGCGCCGACACGGCAGCCCCGGGGCCGACCGCGCCGACACCAAGGCCGGACACCTGCGAAAGCAGATCGGCGGTCCGGGGGTCCTCCAGGTGAGCGATCGACCAAGGCCGATTGAGCGCCACGATAACCCGCTCCTGCACGCGGCTTTCGACGCGCGACGATGCGGAGTCGGCTGTTGCCGTCAGCAAGCGTGGGCAGATCTCCCCCAGCATCATCAGCCCAGCCCAAAAGCCAAGCGCCATGAGAGTCCGATGTCCGGCCGCGCTCGCAAGGCCCGCATGCACCGTGGCCGGAAGAGAGCCGACCATGAGGCCAGTTGCGACAATGGTCGCGGCCGGCGCGACGGCGTTCACGAAGGTGAGCGCGGCGAGTACGGCCGTGAGCACCGGACAGGCCTCCGGCAGCAAGCGCGCGCATTGCATGATCGGCGCGTCCCAGCGCACCTTCGCCCAACACAGCGCCCTAGCAAGGCCTCGCCGCGATATCGTGCCCAGCCGGCGAGGCATGGCGGCCGCCGCACCGGTCATTCGCGCGCCTCCAGAGTCCAGGCGATGATCTCGATGATCTTCCGTGTCCCACCGACTTGCCAGTTCAGGCGGGCGCGCTGCTTTGCAAGTTCATCGTCGGACAAATGTTTGAAGGTCTGCGCCTGAGACTTCTTTTCGGCGCGCGCCTCGACCGCCTCGTCGGCGCCGCGAAGACTCTCGCGCATCCGCGTCAGGTCGCGTTCGACCCTGGTCAGATAAGCGCGGAGCTGTTCGCTGGTTCGCTCGTCGAGATAGGCGCCGACCCTCGGGAGCCCGTCGCCATCGCGCTCGTCCGCCGCCAAGAGCGCCAGTACCGCGTTGTGCTCGATGATGTCGGTGCAAAGGCCGACGCACTCATCGCAGATGAAACTGTCCGGGCCAGCGATCAACGTCTTCACTTCTTGCTGCGACTTGCCGCAGAAGGAGCAGAACAGCGTCGCCTTGCCTTTCGGCGTCGCTTCCACTTGCGCCGGCTGCGCCGCCTCGATCTTGGCGGCGAGGATGTTCCAGTTGTCGTAACCAAAGGCCACGGCCACCAGCTCCAGACTCTGGCTGTGGGTGACGGTGACGCCCTGCACGGCAAGACCGCCGCGGAGCGCGCGCGCCATGGCCTTGGCGTCGCGAAAGTCGCGCATCATGGGCGAAGCCCCTTGCGTGGACGAACGAGGAAAGTCGGCGTCTGCATTGCCGACCCGTTCGCCCTGGCAAAGGCTGATCGGGACGTCCGATACGATTCACCAACCCGATTTGCGGGTCGCAGACGGCGGGCCGTATCCACCCGAGACGAGCTTCGCGCCCGCTGCCCAGCGTGTCAATGACTAGCTGAAGCGTGAGAACAGCGGCGATTTCGAGGCCGCGCGCACGCGCCTATTACGACCTGCGCGGCTTCACCGGCAACGCTCGCGCTGACAACGATCCTCGGGCGCGAGCCTCGTTGCCCGCGCACCTACGTCAGGCAACTGGCGATGCGTGGTGATCGGCCAACAATCCGCCAAACTTGAAGTGGAAGTCTCGCCCCGCGATAGACTCCGGAGGAGTTGGCCCTGGAGTTCCAGCCACGGGGTCAACGGATCGCGTCCGCCGCTCCACCGATTTCCGGATGCGCCAGCTCAGGCCGCGAGGCCATTCAGGTGGGTCCTGCCGTTGAGGCTCACGACCTGGCGATTGAAGAGTTCGTCGTCCTCGCGCAGGTGCGTGATCCCGCCCGCGCTGGAGCGGAAGTTAACCCAGCCGGCGCTTTCCAACGGCATCCTGATCCAGGCGGCGACCACACAGGTGACGGCCCCGCCATGGGTCACGATCACCTGGGTGGCGCAGGGGCTCTCCACGATCCGATCCATGGCCCGGAAGATGCGAGTCAGGAACTCGCGCTTGGTTTCCGCGCCTTCGATGCCGTCGCGGTGATCGAGCCGATCTCCGTCCTTGCCGGTGAAGACGACCCGACCGTCCAGCCAAGTGTTGGGCTTGCCACCCGCGACGCCATAGCTGCGCTCGCGCAGGTCCGACCATCGGGTGACGGGCGCGCCCAGCTGTGCGGAGATGGGTTCGGCCGTCTGGGCGGCGCGAAGAAGGTCCGAGGCATAGATTTCGACCGGTCGCCGATCGTCGACCAGATCAGCGATCCGCTTGGCGACGGCGCCGGCCTGGCGGCGGCCAAGGTCGGTCAACGGGCTATCGTACCAACCCCCCACCAGCCCATCGACGTGGTGCCGGGACTGGGTGTGGGCGACGACATAGATGTCCTTGGCCATTCATCCCGCGCCATGTGACTGCAACGCCGCGAGTTCTATGCGGCTGGGCGTCGCCAGGGAAGCGGGCGTCATGTCCGTCAGACGACCCATGACGAACTCCCGCTTCGGGTCCAAGTGCTCGTACCCTGTTCATGACGTCCCAGGTCGCCATTGATCACTCGGCGGCTCCAAGGTCTTTTTCATGAAGTACCGCGGAAAGAAGGGCTCCAGCCCGTCCAGCCGCCCGAAGACCTCGAAGCCCAGGCGCTCGTAGAACGGACGCGCCTGAAACTCGAACGTGTCCAGCCACATGTGTCGACAGCCTCTCGCACGCGCTTCTTCCTCCGCCTGCCGCATGAGCTCTGATCCAAGACGGCGCCGCCTCGCCGTTTCCGGAACCACGACGTCGCTGATGTAGAAAGAGCCCCAGTAGGATACGGCCCGGAGGCCGCCCAGGATCTCGTCCGAACCGGGCGCCTTGATGGTGAGCACAAACGGCTCTCCGGATGGTCCGCCCACGGCCTCCGCATTGAATCGGCCCAACAACGCGCCGATCTG
>DASYAQ010000192.1:0-2280 GCA_036501225.1 Caulobacteraceae bacterium
GGCCCCGCCCGATTACCAGCAGGGCTACACCGTCCACATCATGTTCATCCACGTGCCGGCGGCCTTCATGAGCGAGTTCGTCTATGCCTGCCTGGGCGTGGCGAGCTTCTTGAGCCTGGTCTTCCGCCACGCCCTGGCCGCGGCCGCCGCGCGCGCCGCCGCGCCGCTTGGGGCGGGCTTCACCCTGCTAGCCCTGATCACCGGATCGCTCTGGGGCCGGCCGACCTGGGGGACCTGGTGGGTGTGGGATCCGCGCCTGACCTCGGTCCTGGTGCTCTTCCTCTTCTATGTCGGCTACATGGCGCTCGAAGCCGCGATCGAGGACGAGGCCAAGGCGGCGCGCGCCGCGGCCATCCTCGCCCTGGTCGGCTTGGTCAACCTGCCGATCGTGCATTACTCGGTGGTCTGGTGGAACAGCCTGCATCAGGGCTCGTCGCTGCTGCACGCCGGCGGGCCGGCCATGCCGGCGGTCTATCTGGCGCCGTTGCTGTTGATGATCTTCGCCTATATGGCCGCTTTTGGCGCGCTCTGGCTGGTGCGAATCCGCGGCGAGGTCTGGCGCCGGCGCGCGGCGGTGCTGGCGATGCGCGCGGTGGCTTGACGAGATGTTCGATTTCGACGCCGGCCGTTACGCCCTCTTCGTCTGGCCCGCCTATGCGGTGACCGGCCTGGTCTTCGCTGTCCTCATCCTCGACAGCCTGCTGCGCGCCCGGCGCTGGCGGCGCGCGGCCGAAGCGGCCAAGACGGATGCCCCGCAATGAGGCGCTGGATCGCGCTGGCGCCGCTGGCCGTACTCGCGGCGCTGGCCCTGCTCTTTGCCGGCTCGGCGCTGCGCCATGACCCCCACTATCTTCCGGCCGCCATGGTCGGCCAGCCGATGCCGAACGACAGCCTGGCGCCGCTGGCGGGCGGGACGCCGATCGGCATGAAGGTGGCCGCGCCGCCGGGCAGCCTGGTCAACTTCTTCGCCTCCTGGTGCGCGCCCTGCCGCGAGGAACATCCGGTGCTGCTGGCCCTGAAGGCGCAGGGCGTCCGCATCGTCGGCGTCGCTTACAAGGACAAGCCGGACGCGATCAGCGCGTTGCTGGCCCAGAACGGCGACCCCTATGCGACCGTGCTTGCCGATCCCGATGGACATGCCGGGCTGGATTTCGGCGTGTCCGGCGTGCCGGAGACCTTTCTGGTCGGCCCGGGTGGACGGATCACCGCCAAGGTCGCCCTGCCGCTGACCCCCGACAGCGCCGACGCCCTGCTCGCCAAGGAGGGCGGCCCGCCTTAAGACGGCGTTAACCATAATCCGCCGAAGGCTAGCCGGGTTGCTCTTGAGGTTTCGTCTTGGCCCTGCCGCCGATCTCCGGCCAGCCCATCCCCGCCGCGCGGCCGATCGCCGATCCGCGCGCCGCGGCGCAACGCGCCTTCTTCCAGGCCGCTCTGGGACAAGCCCAGGCGCCGCAGGCGGCGGCGCCAACCGCGGTGTCGACGCCGATGACCCGGGCTCAGGCGCCCGCCGTCGCAGCGCCTCGGACGCCAACCGAGACTCAACCCCCGGACCGTTCGGCCCGACCGGGATCGATCGTGAACATCACGGTTTGAGCTTCCTTCTCCGGCAGGGGGAGAAGGGACGTGAGAGCTTAGCTGAACTGGATTTCAGGCGGCGCCCGCGGCAGCGAGAGCCGAAGCCTTCTTGGGCTTCCTGGTCTTCGCTTTCGCGGCCTTGGCGGCGGGAGCCTTCGCGGGCTTGGCCGTCTTCGGCGCCTTCGCGGCCTTCGCCGGTTTGACCGTGGTCTTAGCCGTTTTCGCCGCGGCCCTGGCCGGCTTGGCCGCCTTGGCGGCGCGCTCGGTCTTGGCCGGCTTCAGTGGCTTCGCGGCCTTGGCCGGCTTGGTCTTTTTCTTCTTCTTCTGTTTCAGCTCGCGGTCGTCCGTGTCGGCCATGGCTTCCGCCACCCGGCCCATGTCGCGCAGCACGCCAAGGAAGGCGTCGCGCTTGCGGGTCGGCAACAGCTTGAGGATGCGCGCGTCGGCGGCGGCGACCCGGGGCTTCGCGGCGTCCAGCGCGGCGCGCCCGGCCTCGGTCAGGCTGACCGTATTGGCCCGGGCGTCGGCGGTCGAGCGCTGGCGGGCCAGCAAATTCTTGCCGATCATGCGCGCCACCAGATCGGCCAGGGTCGAGCGGTCGATGCCGGTGGAGCGCACCAGGTCGGTCTGGGTCAGGCCCTCATGGGCGGCGACGGCGGCCAGGACGGCGTACTGCCGCTGGGTGACGGCGTCCGGCCCGGTTTC
>DASYAQ010000193.1:0-4764 GCA_036501225.1 Caulobacteraceae bacterium
GTTGGTCCCCTTGACCTGCAGGGTGGCCGACTTGATGCCGGCCTGTTCGCCCGGCGTCTCCTCGATCAGCTCGACGGCGAAGCCGTGCGCCGTCGACCAGCGGGTGTACATGCGCAGCAGCATGTTGGCCCAGTCGGCGGATTCGGTGCCGCCGGCGCCGGAATTGATCTCGACATAGGCGTCGTTGCCGTCCGCCTCGCCGGCCAGCAGGGCCTCGAGCTCGGCGCGGGCGGCGCGGGTCTTCAGCTCGGCGAGCTGGGCGCGGGCGTCCCCGAGCGCGGCCTCGTCACCCTCCTCGTCGGCCAGTTCGGCGAAGCCGACGGCGTCGGCCAGATCGCGCTCGAGCCCTCGCACCGCCTCCACCTGCCCGGCCAGGCGGGTGCGTTCGCGCATCAGGCTCTGCGCCTGGGTGGGGCTGTCCCACAGGCTCGGGTCCTCGACCTTGGCGTCGAGTTCGTCGAGGCGTCTCAGGGCTGGATCCCAGTCAAAGGCGCCTCCTGAGCAGGTCGATCGACTGCTCGATGTCGGCCTGCGCGGCCTCGACATCCGGTCTCATGGAAATCTCCGGGTTTTGATGGTTCGACGCCTAATATAGGCCATTCAGGTCGGCGGGCGCCTTTTTCGGCGGGGCCGGCGGCGCGCCGGCCGGCGGCGGGGCGCCCACCGGCGCGGCCGATCCGTCCCGTGGCGCGATGACGGCGCCGGCGTTGCCGCTTGGCGGGGCCGGCCTGGGCCCGGTCGGCTCGGTGCCCGGCCGGAAGGCTTCGCGGTTGCCGTTGACCATGCCGAACTTGGCGTCGGCCGGCGCGGTGAAGTCGCGCACCGGCGTGTCCTTCAGCGCGCTCTGCATGAAGTCGATGAAGATCGGCACGGCGTCCACCGCCCCGGTCTCGTTGTTGCCCAGCGAGCGGTTGTCGTCGAAACCGACAAAGACGCCGACCACGATGTCGGGGGTGAAGCCGACGAACCAGGCGCTGCGGAAGTCGTTGGTGGTGCCGGTCTTGCCGCCCACCGGCCGCCCCAGGATGTGCGCCTGGTAGGCGGTGCCGCGCTGGACGACGCCTTCCAGCATCGAGGTGATCTGGTAGGCGGCGATCGGATCGAACACCTGGGTGCCGCCGGGTTCGACGCGCGGCGATTCATCGCCGTTGAAAGCCGAGGTGCAGCCCGGACAGGCGCGCTGGTCGGCGTTCAGGATCGGGTGGCCGTCGCGGTCCTCGACCACCTCGATCAGGTGCGGGTTGACGCGCCTGCCGCCGTTGATGAAGGCGGAATAGGCCGCGGTCAGCCGGAACGGCGTGGTCTCGCCGGCGCCGAGCGCCATGGACAGCACCGGCTCCATGGTGTCCACCACCCCGGCGCGCTTGGCGGTCTCGACGATCTTCGGCATGCCCACCTGCATGGCCAGGCGCACGGTCATGGTGTTCAGCGACAGCTCCAGCCCGCGCCGGAGCGGCTGGGCGCCCAGGAAGCCGTGGTGGTAGTTCTCCGGCGACCAGTCCTGGCCGCCATAGCCCTTCAGCGTGATCGGGCCGTCGACCACGGTCGAGGCCGGCGTGAACCCGTTCTCCAGCGCCGTCGCATAGACGAAGGGTTTGAACGACGAGCCAGGCTGCCGCATGGCCTGGGTGGCGCGGTTGAAGTTGGACAGCGAGAATGAGTAGCCGCCGACCATGGCCAGAGTCCGGCCCGACCAGGGATCGATCGCCACCAGCGCCCCGTTGACGATCGGCACCTGGCGCAGACTGTAGAGGCCGGGGCTTTTAGGCTCGACGAAGACCAGGTCGCCTTCGTGCAGGCCCTTGCCGGCCTTGGCCCAGGCGACGTCGGCGCCGTCGAGCTGGCCTTCGGAGCCGTCGGCCAGACGCACGTGTCCGCCTTCCGACGACACCCTGGCCGGCCGCCAGGCGCGACGTTCGGCCGGCGCATGCGCCTGCGGGCCGTTCTGCCAGCCGTCGGCGGCGTCGGCATGGCCCCAGGCGCCGCGCCAGCCGTGCCGGCGGTCGTAGTTTTCCAGGCCGGTCATCAAGGCTTGCCGCGCGATGGTCTGCAGCTTCGGGTCCAGGGTTGTGCGCATATAGTAGCCGCCCTCGTTGACCTTGGGCCCGAGGGTCTGGATGGCGCGCTCGCGCACCTCTTCCACGAAATAGTCGGCGTCGTGATACTTGGTCCGCTCCGGCGCGACCTGCACGGTCAGATCTTCCGCCATGGCCTGGGCGGCCTGGGCGCGGCTGACCCAGCCCAGGTCGGCCATCTGGCCGATGACCCAGTTGCGCCGGCGCATGGCCGCGGCCTTGAACTTCACCGGCTGATAGTTGTCCGGCCCCTTCGGCAGCGAGGCCAGGTAGGCGCATTGGGCCAGGTCGAGATCGTTCAGCGACTTGCCGAAATAGTTATAGGCGGCCGCGCCGACCCCATAGGAGCGATAGCCCAGCCAGATCTCGTTCATATAGAGTTCGAGGATCTGCTGCTTGGTCAGGGTCTTTTCCAGCCGCTGCGCGAGGATGGCCTCCTTCAGCTTGCGGCCAAAGGTGGCTTCGCGGGTCAGGAGCACGTTCTTGGCCACCTGCTGGGTGATGGTCGAGCCGCCCTCCAGCCGGCGGCCGTGCATGGCGTTCATCACGTCCTTGCCCATGGCCCGCATCATACCGGCCGGATCGACGCCGCCGTGCTGGAAGAAGTTGCGGTCCTCGGCGGCGAGGAAGGCGTTGATCAGCATCGGCGGGATCTGGTCGTAGGGCACGAAGATGCGCCGTTCGCGGGAGAATTCGCCGATCAGGGTGCCGTCCCAGGCATAGACCCGGGTCGCCGTCGGCGGCCGGTAGTCGGCCAGCTGCGAGGCGTCGGGCATGTCGTGAAACAGCCAAGCGGCATAGATGGCCAGCGCGAAGCCGGCGACAGCGATCGCGCTCAGCGCGACCACGCCCGCCGCCGCGAACCATCGTCTTTGGACCTTCAACGCCGGATGACCTCCGAGGGCGCCCCTCGGGTCACGCCTTAGCGCGTGTCGGGCCTCGCGCAAAGGCTCGCTCGCGCCGCAGCCTCATCGGCCTGTGGACCCGCGACCGGTGGTCGGCAGAGCAGCATCCATTCAGGTTGGTCCAGGCGCCGCAACTGCGTCCCTTCTCCCCTCGCGGGAGAAGGCGGCGGGTCGGAGACCCGTCGGATGAGGGGCCGCGCCGTGCTTTCCAAATTCCGCCCGAAGGTCCCGTCCCAAACGCGAGCGCGGCCCCTCATCCGACCCCGTTCCAGGGGGCACCTTCTCCCGCGAGGGGACTAGGTGATTCACACATCTTTCTGCAGCCGCCTGAGCGCCCATCCGTGTGCGATGGAGTAGAAGGCGTTTAGGCCGTGTTTGAAGGTGATGGGGCCTGGCGGCGTTGACTTGGGATAGCCGTCCCACCCGCCGAGTTTGCCGATCGCCCAGCTGGCCCATGCGAGTGAGCCAGGGGGATGCGGATTCTTCTGCAAGGCGGTCTTGCCCTCCAACTGGGGCACGAGCGCGTGCAGGGTCTCGATCTCGTCGGGCGTGAAGATGAGGCTGGCCATCTGACCGGAGACGCCGTCGCGGGCCTGAACCAACTGCATGATGGCGCAGGCGGCGCGCGCGGCGATGGCGGTCAGCTTGACGAGCCGCTCGGCGCTTTCCACCTGGCTGTCCTCCAACTGAAGACCCTGCTGCTTCAGGGTGCGGAAGAACTGCTCGATGATCCAGCGCTTGCGGTACCAGCCGACCACCTGCCAGGCCATGGCGGTGGTCTCGACCGGATGGGTAGTCAGCAGCCGCCAGAAGACCGGCTCGGCGCCTGCGGGCGGGTTCTCCTCGGCGACCTCCACCAAGCTGACCCGGACGTGCTCGGCCAACCCTTTCTCGGCGATCTTGTCGGGCCGCTTCAGTGTGACCTGGCCATAGCGGACCATCAGATGGGCCTGGCGCTCCGGGCGGCCAGGGCGCTCGCGCAGATCCTCCACCACCGCCATGCCCGCCGATCGCAGCATCGCCGTCGACAGCGTGCCGCCTTCCACGATGCTCCGGTCATGCCACATCCGCGTCAGGACGTGGAATCCCGCGCCGGGCACGCGCGCCCACTTGACGTAGAGGTCGGCCTCCCGGTCGCTGATCTCCGTCACCATGACCGCGCCAGCCAGAACCGATTTGGCCGCTTCCGGCGTCGACACCCAGCGTTCGGATTCCTTATCGGACAAAGCCCGCTTGGCGCGCGACGTCGCCACCAGACCCGTCCGGGTCCAGATGCGGCCCGTCACCAGACCCAGCAAGCCGCCGCTGTCGGCGTCCACACCCAGCATGGCGTGCAGCAAAAGGCCCCGCGCCCGGCCACCCTTGCCGATCTTCCCCAGGCCCCGCTGGCGATCGCCGTTCGTGTGGAAGTTGATCTCGCTGGTGTCCTGGATGGCCAGCACATGGCCCCCGGCGCAGGCCTGCGCCGCGCCCAACCCCCAGCCCTCGATCAATCCTTCCGCCGTCACCCGCTTGTTCGCCAAGAACCGGTTGAAGCCGACGATCAGGTCGCGCGCGCCACGCGCCGCCCGACGAAGGCAGGCGCTCTCGCCCGCCACCATCCGCTCAAGCAAAAGTCCGCCGCGCTTGTCCAGGCGCTCGTCGCCAAACGACCCCAACGACCAATCGATCGAGACCATCGATACACCTCCAAAAACCAAGAGGCGCTCAAAGAATCAATCAACCGAGCCCGCCACCAATCACGCTCGAGTCATTCCAACATCCGAGATGTGTGCATCCCCTAG
>DASYAQ010000194.1:0-7035 GCA_036501225.1 Caulobacteraceae bacterium
GTCAATATCGCCACCTTCAACCTCGGCCGCCGCGACGCCGGCGAGGACGCCATCGCCCTGGTCGGCGTCGACACCGCGCCGGACGAGGCCCTGCTCGACCGGGTCAAGGCGCTGCCGCACGTGAAGGAAGCCCGCGCGCTGAGGTTCTAAGCGCAGCGGAGCCCGTCGTGCGACGGGCTCCGCTGCAGCATCGCTGAACTAGCGGCTGGCGACGCGGGTTTGGGGCGTGGCGGCCGCGCTGGCCGTGGCGGCCGGCAGGCTGGCCTCGGCGCGGCCGATGGCGTCGTTGAGGCACTCCGGACGATCGTAGAAGAGTTCGAGTGGGAATTCGTCGCTGAGTTCGACCCTGCACGCGGCCTGGGCGGCGCGGAGGATCGCTGTGTGCGCCGCCTTGGCGTCCAGACCGTCGATATTGACCTTGACGCTGGTGGCGGCGGCGGCCGGAAGCGCCAGCGCCGCGGCGACGGTGGCGAGGAGGAGGGTGCGATACATGGTTTAGTTCCCGAGCTAGAGGTTTTCACAAAACCCATCGCCCGGACGCTTCCTTGGGAGGACACTCTTACTGGTCATTGGCCCTCAGATGGGATGGGCCGGGAGCCTGGCGCAAATGATATCGACGTCGATCCCGCCATTTAGTGCGACGCTGCATGGTCTGCCTTAACACTGTTCAGATTGCGCTCGCGGCGTGGGCAGAATCCTTTCCTGTTAAGGAATACGGAGGGCCCAAGATGCTGTTCCGGGGTCTATTGCGCTGCACCATTCCTGGCGACGCGCCGGGTGATTCGCGCCCCGATGGCATGTGCACACCGACCGACAAGGCAGCCGTTATGAACGCCGCCAAGGCGAGCCGCGCCTGGGCCGGTCAGATCGGGACTCTGGGTTGGTCAGGGACGGGATGAACTGAGGGCCGCGCGCCGGCGATGACCGGCGCCGGGAGAGACCTTCTCTCCTGATCCTGATCTGGGGACGAAATAGATTCGTTCAAGGATGGTGAAGCTTGGCCGTTTCGGCCATGTTCCGCGCCGAATCGTCCAGTCAGCATCCAGACCTCGACCCACGCGGCGTCCGCCGCGTGGACGGCGCCTTGGCGGCTGCCCCCCGGCAACCTCGGAACCCGTGATGAGCCAGACCGCATCGACCGCGCTGCCCAGATTCAAGAGCGACGCGGGCAGGGCGCGGTACATGGCGGCCTACGACGCCGTGCTGCGCGACTGGCCGGTTCCGTACCAGGAACTGGATCTTCCGACCCGCCTGGGACCAACCCATGTCATCGCCAGCGGCCCGCCGGACGCGCCGCCGCTGGTGCTGCTGCCCAGTTTCGCCGGCAGCGCCACGGTCTGGCGCCTGAACGTGGCCGGGTTGAGCCGCTGCTACCGAACCTACGCGGTCGATGTGATCGGCCAGCCGGGCAAGAGCGTGGCCAACCAGCGCATCCGAAATCGCCGACAATTCTCGCAATGGTTTGTCGATCTGCTCGACGCCCTGGGTGTCGAGCGCACCTCGATCGTGGGATGCTCCTTCGGCGGCTTTCTGGCATTGAACCAGGCCGCGCTGACGCCGGACCGCGTCGAGCGGGTGGTGCTGATCAGCCCGGCGGGGACGTTCGCGTCGCAATATTGGCGGCTGTTCTTCGCCATGCGGGTCCGGGCGCCGGTCCTCAGGCTCGCGCGTCGCCTGACGGGGCGCAAACGCGCGCCCAGCCTGGCCGATCTGGGCGGCCGGCGGCTTCCGCGCGATACGCTGTGGAGCGCCCTGATCGGCCTGACCATGGCCGAAGCCCCCGAGGTCAGCGTCATCGCTCCGGCGGTGCTCAGCAAAACCCAGCTAAGGGCGATCCGCGCGCCGACGCTGCTGCTGATCGGCGAGCAAGAACGGCTTTACGAGCCCTACTCGACCCTGAAGCTGGCGATGGCGCGCATGCCCGGCCTGGAAGGCGACATCGTGCCGGACGCCGACCATATCGCCGCCATGGCCCAGCCGGATGATGTCAATGAACGCATCATCCGGTTCCTGCAGCGGGGCAGCCGCGCGTGACGCGCCCGCCCTTGACCTGACACGGGCGGGCGCCTTTTATGCCGCTCCTTTTTGCGGGCGCATTCCATGGCCAAGACGACAAGCGACAAGCCCGCCGACTGGGAGATCGCCACCCGCCTGGTGCGCGGCGGGTCACTGCGTTCGCAGTATGGCGAGACGGCCGAGGCCATCTTCCTCACCCAGAGCTTCCTCTACGACTCGGCCGAGGCCGCCGACGCGCGGTTCGCCGGGGCCGACGACGGCTTCATCTATTCGCGCTACGCCAATCCGACCGTGCAGATGTTCGAAGACCGGCTGGCCCTGCTCGAAGGCGCCGAGGCCTGTCGCGCCCAGGCCTCGGGCATGGCGGCGGTGCATCTGGCGCTGATGGGCCTGGTCCGCGCCGGCGACCATATCGTCGCCGGCCAGGCCCTGTTCGGCTCCAACCGCTGGATCCTGAACAACTGGGCGCCGCGGTTCGGTGTCGAGACCAGCATGGTGCCGGCGCCCGACATCGCCGCCTGGCGCGCGGCGGTGCGGCCGAACACCAAGGTCTTCCTGATCGAGAGCCCGGCCAATCCGCTCTTGGAGATCACCGACATCGCCGCGGTGTCGGCCGTCGCGCGCGGGATCGGCGCCAAGGTGGTGGTGGACAATGTGTTCGCCTCGGCCATCCTGCAAAAGCCGCTGCAGCTAGGCGCCGACGTGGTGGTCTATTCGGCCACCAAGCATATCGACGGCCAGGGCCGGGTGCTGGGCGGGGCCGTTCTCGGCGCTCACGCGCTGCTGGAAGAGGCCTATCGCGACCCGATCCGCCACACCGGCCCGGCGCTTTCGCCCTTCAACGCCTGGGTGCTGCTGAACGGTCTGGTGACGCTGGACCTGCGCGTGCGGCGGCAGAGCGAGACGGCGGCGGGCCTGGCCGACCGCATCGCCGAGCACGCCAAGGTGAAGACGCTTCGCTATCCCGGTCGTCCCGACCATCCGCAGCACGAGATCGCGCGGCGGCAGATGACCGGCGGGACCAACCGGATGCAGGGCGGCGGCACCTTGATCGCCTTCGACCTCGGGGACCAGGCGACGGCGTTCAACTTCCTGAACGCGCTGCAACTGGTCGACATCTCCAACAATCTCGGCGACGCTCGCTCGATGGCGACGCACCCGAACACCACCACGCACCGCTCGATGACCGAAGAGCAGCGGCTGGAGATCGGCCTGACCGCCGGCTGGGTGCGGCTTTCGGTTGGGCTGGAGGGCTCGGGCGATCTCTGGCGCGACCTCAACCGCGCCCTGGACGCCGCATGAGCCGGCTGCCGCGCTCACCGTCCGCGCCCAGCTTTCGCGAGACGCGCCGGGCGCGGGAACGCGCGGTCTATGAGGCGACGACGCGCGCCATCCTGGTCAGGGTCGAGCCGCACTATCTGCCCGACCAGTCCGACGAGCGCGAGGGCCGCTTCGTCTGGTCCTATACGGTCGAGATCGAGAACCACGGCCAGGAGACGGTGCAGCTCTTGTCGCGCCGCTGGCTGATTACCGACGCCTTGAACCATACCGAGTCGGTGGTGGGCCCCGGGGTCATCGGCGAACAGCCGACGCTGAAACCGCGCGAGGCCTTCCGTTACACCTCGGTCTGTCCGTTGCCGACGCCGTCGGGCGAGATGCGCGGCGCCTACCAGATGGTCAATGACGCCGGCGCGGCCTTCGAGGTCGAAATCCCGGCCTTCTCGCTGCACCTGCCCAGCGCGCGGCGGACCCTGAACTAATCCTGCTCATCGCGGCTGAGGCTGAGCAGCCGCCTGGCCAGGTCCGGGTCGGCGACGAGATTGGCCAGCATGACCTGCTTGGTCCTGACCAGCCTGCGCTGCGCCTCTTCCGGTATGCCCTCCAGGGTGCGGCGATTGACCCGATAGACCGCCCTGAGCGCCCGCTGGTGGACGGCGCGGCCGGCCGGGGTGACCGTGAGCAGCACCTGGCGGCGATCGCTCGCCGGCGTCTTGCGCTCGACCAGGCCGCCGGCGAACAGCTGATCGACCGTGCGGGTCATGGTGGTGCGGTCGACGGCGCAGAAATCGGCCAGCTCGGTCATGCCGCAGGGCTGCAGGCGCACGACCACGGCGAGCGCGCGATGGCGGGCGACGTTCAGGCCCAGCGGCCGGAACGCCTCGTCCAGCGCCGCCTCGCGGTGACGGCCGAGCACGGTGAAGACGTGGAACAGATAGGTGGTCAGATCGAACGGAAACTCGCCGGTCGGATCGACCGTGCTCGCTGGTCGATGCGCTGATGTCGGCATTGCCCGGCCCCCACAACGGCGTATCGCCGACCCCGGGGCCCAGGGGAGCGCAAACCGCCGATTTGCACAAGATGTAACCGTGATATTTGTTATGTGCATAAAGTGCATTTGCACGTTTCTGCTTGACCCGGGGGCGAAGCCCGCGTAGCGAGCCCTCGCCTAGCGTCGGCACGCCGACTCGAAAGAGCCCAACATGAGCGACACGCCCGAGCGCGGTCCCGGCCAGCCGATCACCTTTCGCGTCGTCAGCGTTCCGGCCGGCTGGCGCATCATCGGCGCCGATGCCGCGCCCATGTCGATGCTCTATCTGTCGCGCAAGCTGGCGACCGTGCACGCCCAGGAAATGGTCGATGTCCTGAAAGGCTTTGGCCAACCGGCCCAGGTGGTCGTCGAAGGCGAATGTACCGCGAACTCAGGTGGCGCGCCCTAAGGCGCGCCGGCGGGCTGCAGAGTTCCTTCTCCTCAGCCGGAGAAGGCGCCCCCGCGACGGCGGGGCAGGATGAGGGGTCGCCCGAGCGGCCGCGGACGTATCCCCCAGCGCGAATGCGGAGCGTTCGGGCGCCCCTCATCCAACCCGCCGTTGGGCTAGCCGGTTCTCCCGGCGCCCACCGCGTCAGGGGCGATGTCGTAGGTGCGCGAGCAGTATTCGCAGGTCACCCGGATCAGGCCATCGGCCTCGACCATCTCTGCGCGCTCGGTGGCCGGGAAGGACTTCAACACGCCCTCGATCCGGTCTTGCGAGCAACGGCAGAAGGCGCGCAGCGGCCTGGGTTCGAACATGCGCACGCCGGTCTCGTGGAACAGCCGGTAGAGCAGTCGTTCGGGCGTGAGGGTGGGATCCACCAGTTCGTCCTCGCCGAGGGTGGCGATATAGGCCTGGGCCGTCTCCCAGGCGTCTTCGGTCGACCCCCGCGCCTCGTCGCCGGCGATGTTCTGCAGGATCAGGCCGCCGGCCCGCCAGGTCGGGGCGCCGCTGGTCTGCACCTGGCCGACCGCCAGCCGCACCTTGGTCGGCGTCTGTTCGGACTGGGCGAAATAGTGCTCGGCCGACAGGGCCAGCGTCTCGCCCTCGATCGGGGTGACGCCCTGATAGCGCTCGGTGTCGGCGCCCTGGTCGATGGTCATGATGAAGACCCCGTCGCCAAGCAGGGTCTTGGCGCCCGGCCGGGCAAAGCCGCTCGAGGCTTCGGCGACGCGCTCGGCGTCATAGCGGCAGTAGCCGCGCAGCGCGCCGGTGGTGTCGTAGTCGGCCACCACATAGGCGACCGGTCCGTCGCCCTGCGCCTGCAGGATCAGGCGGCCCTCGAACTTCAGGCTGGCGCCGACCAGGGCGGCCAGCGCGCAGGCCTCGCCGAGCAGGTTGGCGGCGGCTTCGGGATAGTCGTGGCGGGTGAGGATCTCCTCGACCGCCGGCCCCAGCCGCACCAGGCGGCCGCGCACCGGCTGGCCCTCGATCTGGAAGGCGGTGACGAGGTCGTCGGTGATCGGAATGGCGTCGGACACGTCTGGGCTTAGATAGGAAGGCGGCGGCCAGATCACGATGATTTTGGATTGAAGCAATCCAAAATCATAAACGTGATCGATTCCTAAGAGTTGGAGCGGGTTGCGGGCGGAAAACCGCTTCGCACTTTTCCGCGGGCCCGCTCTGGGCGAAAGGGCGCGGTTCAGATCGCGCCAAGGCACCAGGCGATGATCGACTTCTGGGCGTGGATGCGGTTCTCCGCCTCGTCCCAGATCACCGACTGCGGCCCGTCGATCACCTCGGTGGTGACCTCCTCGCCACGGTGGGCCGGCAGGCAGTGCATGAACAGGGCGTCCTTGGGCGCCAGCCCCATCAGGGCCGCGTCCACCCGATAGGGTTTGAGCGCGAACAGGCGCTCGTCGCCGTCCTTGTCGCCCATGGAGACCCAGGTGTCGGCGATCACCAGGTCGGCGCCTTCGACCGCGGCCTTCGGGTCGCGCGTCACCTCGATGCGCCCCTGCAGCTCGGCGGCGCGGGCGAGATCGGCGCGGTTGGGGCCATAGACCACCGGGCTGGCGATGTTCAGCTTGAAGCCCAGCTTGGTGGCCGCCTCGATGAAGCTGGAACAGACGTTGTTGCCGTCGCCGACCCAGGCGACGGTCCTGCCGGCGATCTGCCCGCGATGCTCCTCGAAGGTCATCAGGTCGGCCATGATCTGACACGGGTGGCCACGGTCGGAAAGGCCGTTGATCACCGGCACGCCGGCATAGGCCGCCATGGCCGCGACATCCGCGTGCTTGTCGGCGCGGATCATGATGGCGTCGACCATGCGCGAGAGCACGCGCGCGGTGTCCTCGACGCTCTCGCCGCGGCCGAGCTGCATGTCGGCGCCGGTCGAGATGATCGAGGCCCCGCCCAGCTGGCGCATGGCCGCATCGAAGGAAAACCAGGTCCGCGTCGAGTTCTTCTGGAAGATCATCGCCAGCGTGTGGTCGCGCGCCGGGGCGTCGGCGTCGGCGCGGCCCTTCGGCCAGCCGGCGCGGGCGGCCTTGCGCGCCTTGGCGTCATCCAGCATGGCGCGCAGGGCCGCGGGCTCGATCTCCCACAGGTCGATGAAATGGCGGGGCAGAGCGGTCATGGGGATGAGCGGAATAGAGTGAGCATCTTGTCTAGGTTGCCGCGTGCTTGCGCACCGTCTCGCAGACGCGTTCCAGCTTCTCGACCGCCTCGCGCGCCTCGTCGATGCTGATGACCAGCGGCGGCAGCAGGC